>NZ_JAEMQB010000062.1:0-4086 GCF_022759015.1 Tibeticola sp.
GGTACGCTGTAGTTCGCCGTGCGCTGGAAGACGCTCAGATGGGCGGCGGTCTCGGCGATGACCGGAGCGGCCTGGATGCCGGTGGAGCCGGTGCCGATCAGCCCGACGCGCTTACCGCTGAAATCGACGCCTTCATGCGGCCACTGGCCAGTGTGATACCAGCGCCCTGCGAACGTGTCGAGGCCCGGAATGTTCGGAATATTGGCCGACGACAGGCAGCCGACGGCAGTGATCAGGAACTGCGCCGTGAGCGCTTCGCCCGCGTCAGTGCTCACGCGCCAGAGATTCGCTTGCTCATCGTAGTGCGCGGAACGCACGCGGGTATTGAAGCGAATGTCACGCTTCAGGTCGAAGCGCTCGGCGACATGGTTGAGATAGCGCAGGATCTCCGGCGGGCCGGGATAGCGCTCGGACCACTCCCATTCCCGCATCAACTCCGCTGAGAACGAGTAGCAGTAGGAATGGCTTTCCGAATCGCAGCGGGCGCCGGGATAGCGGTTCCAGTACCACGTGCCCCCGACCCCGTCGGCCGCCTCAAGCACCCGCACCGAAAGACCAAGCCGGTCGCGCAGGCAGAGCAGTTGATAGAGGCCGGAAAACCCGGCGCCAATGACCAGCGCATCGAAGACACCGGCTTGGGCGGATTGGCGTTCCTGGGATTGCGTGATTACGCTTGTCATTGCTTTCCAAATCTCCAGCTCATCAACATTCCAGGCCTGAACGCCTTGTCGTCGAAGGCCTGCGGCGGGGCCGGTGCTTGCGTCGACAACGCCGCGTTGTCAACGCTGAAGCAAGAAGGCGCTGATGCACCGACATGACAATCTATCATGATTGGGTTACTCGACCTGTCGGGCCAACATCGGCGCTTTGCTTTGTATTTCCAGTCCTGGAGATGGGCGCCTGTTGCGAAGACACCGCCTGGTCGACCTTCGAATGGGCATTGAATTGCGTAATGCATTTATCGGTCATCGGCGATGACCACCTGGTACGAGTAACCTTGCTCCGTGAGGAAAAGCTTGCGGTGGTGGGCGAACTCCTCTTCGCGGGTGTCACGCGAGACGAGGGTGAAGAAGTGCGCCGTGCGGCCGTCGCTCTTGGGCCGCAGGATGCGCCCGAGCCGCTGGGCCTCCTCCTGCCGAGAGCCAAACATGCCTGAGACCTGGATGAGCACGTCGGCGTCCGGAAGGTCGATGGCGAAGTTTCCGACCTTCGACAGCACGATGCAATGCAGCTCGTTGCGGCGAAATCGATCATAGATCTGCTCTCGCTCGGACTGCGGTGTCTTGCCGGTGACAAGCGGGGCGTCGAGCTCTTTGGCGATAGCCTCGACCTGGGCAATGTACTCGCCAATGATGAGCACCCGCCCGTCGCGGTGGTCGTCGAGCAGCCTTCGCAGCCGGGCCATCTTCGCCGGGTTCTCGGCGGCAATGCGGAACTGCGACCGCCTGTCCGCGAGGGCGTACTCCATCCGCCGCTCCGCGCTCATGGGCACACGCTCTTCGACGCAAGTCGCGGACGCGATCCAGGCCTGCCGTTCGAGGTCCTTCCAAGGAACGTCGAAGCGCTTGGGCCCGATAAGTGCGAATACGTCTGCCTCGCGACCGTCTTCTCGAACCAGCGTGGCGGTAAGCCCCATTCGCCGCCGCGCCTGCAGGTCCGCGGTTGCGCGAAAGACCGGGGCTGGAAGCAAGTGCACCTCGTCGTAGAGGATGAGCCCCCAGGAACGAGCGCGGAAAAGTTCGAGGTGTGGGAACTCGCCCTCGCGATTCGCGCGCCAGGTGAGGATCTGGTAGGTGGTCAGTGTCACCGGCCCGGTGCTCTTCTGCTCACCCGTATACTCGGCGATGTCGTCCGGCCGAAGGCTCGTCTTGTCGAGCAGCTCGCGCCGCCACTGCTTGACCGAGGTCAGGCTGGTGGTGAGCACGAGCGCCGTTTGCCCGACCATCTTGATGGCAACGAGCCCGACGATCGTTTTCCCCGCACCACAGGGAAGCACGATCACTCCGCTGCCGCCGCGTTCGGAGCCAGCCAGGTAGAACGACTCGGCGGCCTGCCGCTGGTACTCGCGCACCACGAACGGCGCGCCAGAGGCCGCGCACTCGCGCAGAGAGATCTCCATCGCCTCTCCGGCCACATATCCGGCCAGGTCATCGGCTGGGAACCCGGCGGTCAGCAGGGCCTGCTTGAGTACACCGCGTTGGCCCGGGTCGACACGGAAGCTTGTTCCATCGATGCGCTCGGCGAGGTGTTGGCCGGCATCCCGGTCCCGGGCCAAACGTTCGGCGGTGAGTTCGTCGAGGCAGGTGCAACGCAGGTACACGCCGTCGCGCGTGATGACCACGCGGCCATAGCGCGCCGCCAGCTCGAGGATCTCTTGTTCGACGCTGGGCGGGACCGGGTAGCGGGCGTGCTCGTGCAGCGCGGCTACCATCCTCTCGGCAGGCAGACCTGCTGCCCGGGCGTTCCAAATGGACAGTGGCGTGAGGCGGAAGGTATGCACGTGCTCCGGGCTCTTCGCCAGCTCAGCGAAGGGCGCGAGCGCCGCTCTGGCGTTCTCGGCTCGAGGCGCGTGGACATCCAGGAGCACGCTGCAGTCGCTCTGGACGATCAGGGCGTTGTCCGGCGATGGCGCCACGCGGTCAGGCCTCGGCTCCTTGCGGCGGTGAATCGTCAGGCGGTTTCACGCGCCGGTTCTGCGAAGGTCGTGCCTCTTCGATGGCCAACAGGTAGCCCACTTCGCGCAGGGTGCGCTTGAACGCCGCCTCCGATGGCCCCGGCACCACCAGGTGCCGTTCCCCGGCGCGCATGCAGTGCTTGCGCGTCCGCGAGTCGTTGGCGATGAGGGCGGCGAGCGCGGAATCGGCACATTCGATGAGGCGAGCAAGGCCGCGGTCAAGGACCTTCGCGCTTCGATCTGCAACATCGTCGAGCAAGCGGGCGACCGTGTCGGGAATCGGGGCACCGCTTCGCGCCGACAGAAACTCCCGGATTTCGACCAGCGGCCGGCCCTCTTCGATCGCGGCGAGAAGCTTGCCGGCGTCCAGCCGCCAGACGAAGTCCGAGACTGCGGTTGCGTAGGCGTCCAGGGCCAGCCGATCGCCCCGCTCCAGCTGCGCGCCGATGGCCGCGATTTCCAGATTGGGCAGCACGCGCAGGACGGGTTTCACCTCGACGGGCGCGGGCTGGTGTCGCGATTCGGCGCCGAGGCAGTAGGCGCCAAGAGGCGTGACGCGCAAGACCATCAGTCCGTCGTAGCGGCTGAAGTACACCATATCGTCCGTGCCCCACATGTTGTGGTAGTCGCGGCGAGCGCGCGCGGGAGGAATCAGCGCGACGTCGATCAGGCCAAGCGTGGCGGCGTACTCCAGCAAGAGACAGTAGAGGTAGCGTTCCTCCAGGATGCGCTCGCCGTTGTCGTAGCCCAACGAGCCGTACTGCAACTCACCAATGTAGAGGTTCCAGGCGTTGCGAGTCACCGAGAAGTCGTTGCCCGAGGCGAGCAAGAAACGAAAGAACTCGTCAGTCGGTATCCAGCCGCCGACCGGGCATTCCGCCAGGGTGTCGGCGACGGCGTCCCTGCGCGAGGAGACGGCAGTGAGCCCGTGCTTGCCCTTGCCGGTCTGACCCTTGACACAATCGATACGTGAAAGCTCGTCGAGGATGCTCGTGTCCACCCACTTCGTCCAGATCGTCCGGATTGTCTCGGCGGCTGGCTCGGCCAGCGCCTTTCGGCCCGCCTTGGTGAGCTGAAGCTTCGAGCCCGAGAGCTGGGCGAGCCCGCCGGCCTGGAGGAGGAGCGGCCAGGCGAAAGCGCGGATCGGTCCGGCGTTCTCGTCGTGCCACTTGTCTTTCGCCGGGAGGTGCGGGTAGTAATCGCCCCCTTCGAGGACGTTGGTGATCGCGTCGAGGGTCGCAGATGAGGCGCGGCGGGTCTTGTCACTCACCGCGACCTTGCCCGCATCGACGAGCCGCAGAACGGACAGCAGCTCCCGCTGGGCGGTTCGCTCGGTTTCGCGAACCGTGAGAGGCACGACTTCAGTGCCCTTCTCCTGGGTCTTTGTCTCCAAATTCCAGCGTGTGTAGGGA
>NZ_JAEMQB010000034.1:0-7120 GCF_022759015.1 Tibeticola sp.
GGCTCAGGCTCAGGCTCAGGCTCAGGCTCAGGCTCAGGCTCGGGCTCGGGCTCGGGCTCGGGCTCGGGCTCGGGCTCGGGCTCGGGCCGAGACGTATCAAACCGCTCGACCTCGGCGCGTATCGTGCCGAGCGTCGGGACGACGGCGTTCAACGCGTCGGCGCAACCGGAACTGACCTCGGGCAGCAAGGCGAGCCACTCGGCTTCTGCCGCCCGACATCGGACCTCCAGCGCTGACGCACCGAGCATCTCCGCCCCGAGGCGCAGGCCGCGCAGCGCATCGAGCGCCTGGGCCAAGGCTTCGAGCGGCCCCAGCTCGGCGGCCCCATGCCGCAGCGCATGCTCGATCCGCCCCAGCAGACGCGTGGCATCGCGCCGATAGGCATGCAGCAGCTCGGCGTGGCTGGCTCGGGAAAGGCTGGACGTCATCCGACCGGCTCCGGGCGGGGTGCCAGTCGCGCAGGGTCAAGACCCCGCACGACGCTTCGGGCGCGCGAGCGGTGCCCCCTCCGGGACGGTGGCGGCCGGGATCTGGGCGACGCGGTGGGCACGGCGGGCCTTGGCGGCATAGAGTTGCGCGTCGGCGCGCCCCAGCGCCTCTGCGGGCGTGCGGGCGCCGTCCAGTGCCGCAACCCCCGCGGAAAACTCGGCCCAAAGCGGCGTACCGTCCACTTCCAGCAAGGGCTGGCGTTGCAGCCGCTGGCGTATGCGCTCGACCACCGCCTCCGCCTGGTCATTGGTGACATCGGGCAGAACGAGCACGAACTCATCGCCCCCGAAGCGAAATGCGGCGTCATAGGGGCGCAGCTCGGCCCGCAATGCGGCGGCGAAGGCCCGCAGAAAGTCGTCGCCCACCAGATGACCGTATTGGTCGTTGACGGGTTTGAACCGGTCGAGGTCGATCAGCACGACGGCGCACCGATGCACGGAACGCTGGGAACGCGCGTGTTCGGCGGCCAGGCGCTGGTAAAGCGCGCGGCGGCCGGGCAGCCCGGTGAGCGCATCGAGGCCGGCGTGCTGCGCCGCCAGCTCGATCTCGATCTCGGACAACTGCTGCAGCGCATCCAAGCCAAGCGCAATCAGCTCGTCATAAAGCGCGGGTGCCTCGGGGTCGCTCGGGTCCAGACTGGCCAGCGCGGCCGACCGCGCGTCCGCCCGGGCAAGATCGTCGCTGAGGCGTTCGCGCGCCGCTTGCAGCGCCGGTGTTTCGACGGCCGCTGCGAGGGCCACCGACAATTGCTGGTGGATGCGACCAATCGGCATGACCGCCACCGGCCCCGGACGCAAACGGTAGACGCCCTGCCGCAACAGCGCCTGCAGCCATGCGACGAGTTCGGCCCGCGTCGCGCGGATCGCGGCGCCGGCGCCGGCCGCCCACTCGGGCGCGGCTGCCGCTTCCAGGTCGCGGCGCGCCGCGCCGCTGAGCGTCGGGCTCGAAGCCGCTTCCGTGACACCCAGTGTGTCCGCTTTTTTGGTGGATGGCAGTGATTTCTTGGGTTGGAGCGCTGACATCTTGACGCCTCTTTGCCGGGATGCGAGTGTTCTAGCAATAGGCGTGCCATCCATGAATCGTCGCCAGTCACTCCTTTATTGATAGCTACAAATCGGCATTTGACGCCGGCATCCGGCCAAAAAAGCTTGAAATTGACACGGTCGGACTCCTGACGCAGCCAGCGCAGGCATCGGGGGGCTCATCGGCTGACGGAAACCAGAATCTCGCCTTGGGCGCCCACCACGCCCGAGACCACACGCCCGGACTGGCTGTTGCGCGCGAGGATGCTCTGCCCCTCACGACCGTTTTCCATCGCCACGCCCGTCGCGACCAGCCGCACGCCCGCCCCTTCGGCAACGATCGCCACCGCCTGTCCGGAGCGGACCATCTGCGCACCGGTGAGCATCGGCGCGGTCAGCGGCTGACCGGCGGAGACGGCATAGCGCAACACACGCCCCACGGCCTCTTCGGGCTTCGAGAGGGCCGACGGCGGCAAGGCGGTTTGTTCCGCCGGCACCGCGCGCAGGTCCTCTGCCCGCAGCACTTGCCCGGCTCCGAGCGCGCGGGCCGCAACCAGCGCGGCGACGCGGGTGCGCACCCGGACCGGCACGTAAATGATCCAAGACGGGCGCCCTGGACAGGCCACCTCGACCGTCCGCGGACCGCTCGCGGGAGCCAGCCCCAGGTCCCGCGTGCGCAACGGCTCGCCGCAGGCGGGTAAGCGCAGATCGGGGGGTGGTCCGTCGAGGATGACTTCCACCTCCCCGCCCTGTCCGAGCGCCGCACGGGTATGCGTCTGTACCGCCTGCCGCACGACATCGAGCGATTGCCAAGCGCCCGCCGCCGGCGCAGCGGCACAGAGGAACGCAAGCCCCAGGAAGAGGCCACCCATTGCTGCGGCCCACCGGCTCGAGGCGCGCGCACTTGCGCTTCCTGGGCAGGCGTAGGCCGCTTGTGTCGATCCTTGCTGACCGAAAACCATCGTGAATTCCCTGGAAATTGAAGAAGGCCGAGCGGAATCCAACTCCGCCGCATACCACCCTCGGCCTACGAGCAAGCAAGTTCTGTTCACACCCCAAGCCAAGGAGATGGCGTGACCGGTGACGGGCGTTACAGGCACCGAGCTTGCCGCCGAGCGGCAAAGCTTTGCCGCTCTCGCGCCGCCCAGAGGCACCCGGACGGTCCCGCGCCACCTGCAGCTCCAGTAGCCACGAACCACTGGGTGAACCTGGCACGCTTCATGCAACTTGCCTGCCCAAACGGCCCAACGATCCGCCATGAACGCACCGAACGCTCTCGACCAGTCCTTCGCAGCGCTGCAAGCGAGCCTGCACCTGCGCGCGCAGCGTCAGCAATTGCTCACGGCCAACATCGTCAACGCCGACACCCCGGGCTACAAAGCCGTCGATCTGGACTTCCAAAAGGCGCTGGCCCAAGCGCTCGGGCAAGCGCCGCAGAGCTTGGCCATGAAAGCGACGCATCCGCGCCACTTGCCCGGCGACCTGAGCCCCGCGGGCGGCTCGGCGATTGGCTTCCAGCAGGGCAACCCGGTTCGGCTCGACGGCAATTCGGTCGATCTGGATCGCGAGCAGTCCGAGTTCCAGAAAAACAGCATTCACTACGAGGCCGACCTGACCTTCCTCGGCGGAAAGATCAAGTCGCTGCTGTCGGCCATCACCGGCAACTGAAACCACCCTGAACACTCGCCCGGAATCGCATCGCCATGTCCCTCTTCAGCACGCTCGACATCGCCCACTCGGGCCTGCGCGCCGAAAGCGCCCGGCTCAACGTCGTGGCCAGCAATCTCGCGAATGCCAACTCGGCCACGAGTTCGAGCGGCAAGCCCTATCGGGCCCGCGAAGTGGTCTTCGCCGCGCAGCCCCTGCGGCCGGGGGCAGGGCCCGTCGGCGCACAAGGCGTGACCGTCGCTGCCGTGGTGGAACGCCCGGGCGAGTTGCGCCGGGTTTACGAGCCCCAACACCCGCTGGCCGACGCGCAGGGTTACGTGGCCTACCCCAACGTCAATCCCGTCGATGAGATGGTCAACATGATCTCCGCCTCGCGGGCTTACCAGGCGGACGTCAACCTCATGAACACATCGAAGAACCTGTTGCTCAAAACCTTGACGCTGGGTCAATGAGCCCACCGGATCGGCCACTTTCCCAGGAGACCCCATGAGCAGTTCGCCCATCAACAACAACCCCCTGCTGGCTTCGCTGCAGGGTTCGAGTGCGGCGTCCTCCAAGACCAGCGGCAGCGCCGCGCCCTTCGGCCCCTTGGCCAACGTCGACACGTTTTACAAGTTACTGGTCACGCAGTTGACGAACCAGGATCCGCTCAACCCGATGAGCAACCAGGACCTCTCGGCCCAGCTGGCGCAATTCAGCACCGCCAGTGGCGTGCAATCGGTTCAGGCCTCGCTGGCCAGCTTGGCTGCGCAGATCAGCCAGAGCCAAGGCTTGCAGGCGGCCAATCTGGTCGGCCGCACGGTGGTGTTCGACAGCAACAGCCTGAGCCTGCCCGCGAGCGGCAGCGCCGCCGCGGGCTTCACGCTCGATGCCGCCGCAAGCCGGGTCGACGTCAGCGTGGTCGGCGGCAACGGCCAGACGCTGCGCCGCCTGAGCCTGGGGCCGATGGCCGCCGGCGTGCAGAACTTCACCTGGGACGGTCTCGATTCCAGCGGTGCCCGCGTGCCTGCGGGCAGCTACAGCTTCAAGGTCGAAGCCGCCGACGCGACCGGCGCTGCCGTCACCGCCTCGCCTTTTGGCGCGGGTCGCGTCCAGTCGGTCCTGCTGCAAGGCAAGGATGGCCCCGGCGTGCAGATCGAAGGCCAGAGCCAACCCATCGCCCTCAACCGCCTCCAAGGCGTCGTCTGACGCCCGCGCTTCACGCATCGAACGACCCTCAAGCGAAAGGCTAGACATCCATGAGCTCCTTCCAAACCGCCCTCTCTGGCCTGCGTGCCGCCTCGACGAACCTGCAGGTCCTCGGCAACAACATCGCCAACGCGAACACGGTGGGCTTCAAGCAATCGAATGCGCAGTTCGCCGATGTCTATGCGCAGGCCATCGCCGGCGCGGCGCCGCAATACGGTCAGGTCGGCATCGGCACCAACGTGCAAACCATTGCCCAGCAGTTCTCGCAAGGCAACATCCAGACCTCGAACAACCCTCTCGACGTGGCGATCAACGGCGCGGGCTTCTTCAAGTTCGACTACAACGGCAGCGAGGTCTACGGCCGCAACGGCCAGTTCCAAATCGACAAAGAGGGCTATATCGTCGACGGTGGCGGCGCAAAGCTCATCGGCACGCCGGCCGTCAGCGGCGCCCTGACCGGCGGCTCTGGCCCGCTGCAAATCACCGCCACGAGCCTCGCGCCCAAAACCACGACCAGCGCGACGGTCGAGCTCAACCTCAACGCCAATGCCCCGCTCATCAGCAGCGGAACCGCGTTTTCGATCACCGACCCCAAGAGCTACAACTATTCGACGACGACCACCGTTTACGACAGCCTGGGCACGCCGCACCTGATGAGCACTTATTTCCGCCTACAGACCTCCGGCGGCACCGGGCAGACATGGGATGTGTATTACAGCGTCGACGGCACGACCAGCAGCGGCGGCATCACGAGCGGAGGCCCGCTGACGATCCAGTTCAGTTCCACCGGAACGATCAGCGGCACGGCCAGTGGCTCGATCGGGCCTCTGTCGTGGGCGGACGGCGCATCGGGGTCGACGATCGCGCTCGATTTCGCCGGCTCCACCAACTATTACGCACCCTCGGCCGTCAACAACATCGTCAACAATGGGTATGGCCCCGGTCAGCTCAGCAATCTCGCCATCGACCCGAGCGGCATCATTTTTGGCCGCTACACCAATGGACAGTCCGCGATCCTCGGGCAGGTCACGCTGACGAATTTCCGCGCGCCGCAAGGCTTGCAACGCCTGGGCAACAACTATTTCGCCGCCACCTATCAGTCCGGCCCACCGCTGACTGGGGTTCCCGAGGCGGCCGGCTTGGGCTCGTTGCAGGCCGGGGCCATCGAGCAATCGAACGTCGAGTTGGAGACGCAGCTCGTCAACCTGATCGTGGCCCAGCAGGCTTACCAGGCCAATGCCCAGACGATCAAAACGCAACAGCAGGTCGTGCAGACCCTGTTGAACCTCTAAGCGCCAAAGGACGCCTGAGTCATGGACACGCTCTGGATCGCCGCCACCGGCACTCGCGCCGTTCTGGCGCGCCAGGACATCGTGGCCAACAACCTGGCCAACGTCAACACGAACGGCTTTCGCGGCAGCTTCGCTGAATTTCGCGCCTTGCCTGTCTATGGGGGCGTCCTGCCCAGCAACGTTTATGTCGCACCCGACGAGCCGGTCGCCGACCTGCGCACCGGTGCCATCAACGCCACCGGGCGGGCGCTGGATGTCGCGATCAAGGGCAGCGGATGGCTTGCGGTCCAGGCGCCCGATGGGGGTATCGCCTACACCCGCAACGGTCAGCTGCAAATCAGCTCGAGTGGGCTACTCACCACGAGCGATGGCCACCCCGTCCTCGGTCAGGACCGGCTGCCGATCACGCTGCCGGTGCTGCAGGAAATCCAGATCGGCAAGGACGGCACGGTCGCGGGCATCCCGGCCGGAGGCACCAGCAGCGCCAGCGTGGTGTTCAACCGGCTCTTGCTCGTCGACCCGCCCGCGCAGACGGTGCAGCGCGGCGATGACGGGCTGTTCCGGGTCAGCGGCGAAGCGCCCGAGCCCGACGCCCGGGTGCAACTCGAAGCGGGCGCCCTCGAAGGCAGCAACGTGAACGCGGTCTCGACCCTGATCCAGATGATCGAAAACAGCCGCGCCTTCGAAGTCCAGACCAAGCTCATGCACACCGTCGACCAGAACGCCCAGGCCGCCAGCCAGCTTCTGGTCGTGAACTGATCGACCGACTCCCTAGACAAGGTTTCCCCATGCTGCGTTCCCTCTACATCGCCAAAACCGGACTGCAAGCCGAGCAGCTTCGGATGGATGTCATCTCGAACAACCTCGCGAACGTCAACACCAACGGCTTCAAAGGTTCGCGGCCGGTCTTTCAAGACCTGCTGTATCAAAACCTGACCCAGCCCGGTGCGCAGTCGTCGCAGACCACGCAATACCCCTCGGGTTTGCAGGTTGGAACGGGGGTACGCCCGGTGTCGACCGAACGCCTGATGTCCCAGGGCAACCTGACACAGACCGGCAATTCGCTCGATCTGGCCATCAACGGCAACGGCTTCTTACAGGTCTTGCGCGCCGACGGCACGATTGCTTACACCCGCGACGGCAGCCTGCAACTCAACAACCAAGGCCAGCTCGTCACGGGCGGCGGCGACCTCATTCAGCCGGCCATCACCATTCCGCAAGCGGCGCAGTCGATCACGATCGCGAAGGACGGAACGGTCTCGGTCACGTTGCCCGGCCAGGCCGCACCGCAGCAGGTCGGCACGCTGCAGCTGGCGAGTTTCGTGAACCCCGCCGGCCTGCAGTCGATCGGCGACAACCTGTATCTGGAGACGGGATCGTCGGGCGCGCCCAACACCGGACAGCCCACGCTCAACGGCCTCGGTGCCGTGCAGCAAGGCTTCGTCGAAGCGTCCAACGTCA
>NZ_JAEMQB010000065.1:0-7864 GCF_022759015.1 Tibeticola sp.
AATTGGTCATGCCCGCTTTGACGCCCCAAAACACGCCAGAGGGCGTTGCAAATGCGCGCCGTAGCCCGAGCTACGGCTGTGCTTTGCGCCTACTCGGGCGCGTTTTGGGGCGCCCCTTCGGGCACGCCCAATTCCCTCTCTGCCTCTGAGCCGGTCGGGACGGACGTCGTTTCCGTCGGTTACCGCCGGATCCGTCTTTGTATACACTTACGTGCACAGGTCGCAGCGGTGCGGATGTCGGGGTGCGGGCCGAGAGCCCGTCTGGCTTCGTGCGCGACCGTTTGGTGGTTCACAGCGCCCGCAGTGGTGAGCCGCCCGGAGTCCGTTGATGGAAGCCTATCTGCTCGACTGGGCCAATCTGCTGCTGCGCTGGCTGCATGTGATCACGGCGATTGCCTGGATCGGCTCGTCGTTCTACTTCGTTTTTCTCGACAACAACCTGGTCAAACCGAAGTCGCCCGACCTGCTCGAAAAAGGCGTGGACGGGGCGATGTGGGCGGTGCACGGCGGGGGCTTTTACAACCCGCAGAAGTACATGGTGGCGCCCAAGAAGATCCACACCGAACTGCACTGGTTTTATTGGGAGAGCTATTCGACCTGGCTGTCGGGTTTTGCGCTGTTCACCGTGCTCTATCTCTGGAACGCGGGCACCTTTCTGGTCGACAAATCGCTGATGGACTGGAGCGCGGGCGCAGCGGTGGCGGCGGCGCTGGGCTTTCTGGTGGCGTTCTGGCTGATCTACGACCGCATCTGCCGGTGGTTTGGCTTTCGCGAAAACGGCGAGCGCATCGTCGGTGTGTTGGTGTTGATCGTGGTGGCGTTTGCGTCCTGGCTTGCGTGCCAGTGGTTCGCGGGCCGTGCGGCGTTTTTGCTGGTGGGCGCGATGCTGGCTACGGCCATGAGCGCCAATGTGTTCTTCTGGATCATTCCAGGTCAACGCAAGGTGGTGGCGGCGATGACCTCGGGCGCGCCGTACAAGGCGGCGGACCTGGCGATCCACGGCAAGCGCGGCAAGCAGCGCAGCGTGCACAACACCTATTTCACGCTGCCGGTGATCTTTGCGATGCTGAGCAACCACTACGCCTTCCTCTACACCCACCGCTGGAACTGGCTGATCCTGATCCTGATGATGCTCTCGGGTGCGCTGATCCGGCAGTTTTTCGTGCAGCGCCACGGCTGGCGGCACGGACGCGCGGCGCACCCCTGGCCGTGGGCGGCGGCAGGCGTGGTGATCATCGTCGCGGTGATCGTGGGCTTGCGCGTGCTGCCGCAGGAAAATCCTAAAAAGATAGCAACAACCGATCATTCCACGCCGGCATCTACGGGAAAAAGTTCCAAAGACAGCTTTCCGGCGGTGCAGGCCATCATCACCCAGCGGTGCACGAGCTGCCACGGCTCGGATCTGCAGTTCAAGAACATCCGGCTCGACTCGGAGCCCGCCATCCGCGCGCAGGCCCAGGCCATCTACCAGCAGGTGGTGGTGCTGCGCCAAATGCCGCTCAACAACGCGACCGGCATCACCGAGGCCGAGCGCGCGCTGATTCAGGAGTGGGCTGAGGCGCGCTGAAGCGGCGGACTCGCGGTACGTTCAGGCGTTCAGGTAGCGTTGCTCGAGATGCGCGCGGAAATGCGCCGGGTTGAGCGCTTCGTCGGTGGCGCGGCGCACCAGTGTTTCGGTCGGCCACAGGCTGGCCTGGCTCCAGATGTGGGTGTGCAGCCAGTCGAACACGGTTTGGAGTTCTCCGGCGGCGATTTGGCGGTCGAGCTCGGGCGTCTCACGCCGCATGGCGGCAAACCACTGCGCTGCGTACAGTGCGCCCAGGGTGTAGCTTGGGAAGTAGCCAAACGCGCCGAGCGGCCAGTGGATGTCTTGCATGCAACCGTCGCGGAAGTTGCTGCGGGTGTCGAGGTCGAGGTAAGCACGCATCTTTTCGTCCCAGAGCGCGGGCACGTCGGCGGCTTCGATTTCGCCGTCGATCAGCGCGCGCTCGATCTCGAAGCGCAGGATGATGTGCGCGGGGTAGGTCAGCTCGTCGGCGTCGACGCGGATCAGGCCGGGCTCGACGCGCGTGTAGAGCCGCGCGAGGTTCTCGGGCTCGAGTGCGGGCTGCGCGCCCAGGTGCTCGCGCAGCAGCGGCGCAAGATGCGCGAGGAAACCCGGGTGCCGGCCCAGTTGCATCTCGAACGCGAGGCTTTGACTTTCGTGGATGCCCATCGAACGCGCTTGGCCCACGGGCAGGTGCACCCAGGCGCGCGGCAGGTTCTGCTCGTAGCGGGCATGGCCGGTCTCGTGGATGACGCCCATGAGGCTGCGGGTGAAGTCGTCCTCGGTGTAGCGCGTGGTCACGCGCACGTCCTCGGGCACGCCGCCGCAAAACGGGTGGGTGGAGACATCGAGCCGCCCGCCTTCGAAGTCAAAGCCGAGCCGCTGCATGACGGCGAGCCCGAGTGCGCGTTGGCGCTCGACCGGAAACGGCCCTTGCGGCACCCGGGCTGGCTCGTTGGCCTGGCGCTCGCGCACGGCGCGGATGAGCCCGGGCAGCCAGGTTTTGATCTCGGCGAACAGGCGCTCGATGTCGGCGCTGCGCATGCCGGGCTCGTACTTGTCCATCAGCGCGTCATACGGGCTGATCCCGCGCGCCTGCGAGAGCAATTGCGCTTCTTGCCGCGCGAGCGCGACGACCGGGCCCCAGTTCTCGAGAAAACCCGCCCAGTCGTTGGCCGGGCGCTGGGTGCGCCAGGCGTGCTCGGCTTTGGACGTGGCGAGGCTTTGTGCTTCGACCAGGGACTCGGGCAGAGAATTGGCCGCATCCCAGGCCCGACGCATTTCGCGCAGGCTTGCCTGCTCGAACGCATCGAGCGCCTCCGTCTGCGCGGCGTCCAGCGCCGACCGCAGCTTGGGGTCGGTCAGCGTCTGGTGCATGAGCACCTGCAGCTCGGCGAGTGCCGCGCCGCGCGCGGCGTTGCCTTTGGGCGGCATCATCGTCGCTTGGTCCCAGCCGGCAATGGCCGAGAGATGTCCGAGGCGGTAGAGCCGGGTGAAGGTGGCGCTGAGCGCGGCATAGGCGGGGTGGGTCATCGCGCCATTCTGGCATGGGGCCAAGGCGCCGACGGCCGGGAGATGCGGCGCGCGGGGGACTTGTTCGGCGCTGCATCAGCCTTGCCTTTATCCTTACCCAATGCCGACAACTGCTGCTACCTCTGGCCTGCACCCCGCGCCCGAGCTGACGCTGGCCGACCACGAGTTGCTGGTCGCGTCTTTGCGCACGCGGCTTGGCGCCGACAGCGTGGTGCAGACGCCGATTTCGAGTGTGCTGCTGAGTGCGGACCGCGCCTGGAAGCTCAAGAAGCCGGTGCGCCTCGCCTTCATCGACTGCAGCACGGCCGAGCGCCGCGCGCATTTCTGCGCCGAGGAGTGGCGCCTCAACCGCCGCACCGCCGCGCCGCTCTATCTCGGCGTGCGCGCGGTCACGGGGACCTTGCAGGCGCCCGAAATCGACGGCCCGGGCGCGCGGCTCGACACCGTGGTCGAAATGCGGCGTTTCGACGCGGGCGAGGAACTGCGCGCGCTGGCGCGACGCGGCGCGCTCGGGCCCGAGCTGGTGGACGCGCTGGCGGCGCATCTGGTGGGCTTTCACCGCAGTCTGGAGCCGTTGCCCGAGTCGCAGTGGCCGCGCAAGCAGCCGTGGGATTGGGCGCGCGAGACGATCGACGAGCTCGAGGCGATGGCTGCTTCGGGCGCTTGCGGCACTTGTTCGAGTGTGGGCGGCTTGCAGGCGCTGCGCGAGCGGCTCGGGGCGGCGTTCGCGACGCTGGCGCCTGCGCTCGAAGCACGCGCCCGGGCCGGTCATCTGCGCGAGGGGCATGGGGATTTGCATCTGGGCAATCTGGTGCGCTGGCAGGGCTCGGTGATGGCGTTCGACGCGCTGGAGTTCGAGCCCGCGCTGCGCTGCATCGACTTGGTCTGCGATGTCGCGTTCACGTTCATGGACTTGCTCGCGCATGGGCTCGACGGTCACGCCTGGCGCTTCATCAACGCCTGGGCCGAGGGCATGGACGAATGGCTGGGCCTGTCGGCCTTGCGGCCGTTTGCCGCCTACCGCGCCTTGGTGCGCGCCAAAGTGGCGGCGCTGGCCGGGGAGGGCGCGGCGTTCGATCGGTATTTCGCGTTGGCTGCGACCCTAGCGGCACCGCCGCCGAGGCCCCGGCTCGTGGTCATGACGGGTCTGTCGGGCTCGGGCAAGTCGGCGGTGGCCGCGCGCTTGAGTGAGCGGCTGGGCGCGCTGCGGCTGCGCTCGGACGTCGAGCGCAAGCGGCTGATGGGCTTGGCACCGACCGAGCGCGCCGCGCCGGGGTCGCTGCTGGCCCAGCGGCTCTATGGCGCGGAGGCAACCGCCGCCACCTACGCGCGGCTGCTGAGCCTTGCGGACGCGCTGCTGCAGGCGGGGCATTCCGTCGTGCTCGACGCCGCTTTTTTGCGCCAGCACGAACGCGCCGCGGCCCAGACGCTGGCGGATCGGCGCGGCGCGGCCTTCGCGCTCGTGCATTGCTGGGCCAGCGTTCCGGTGCTGCGCGCGCGGCTGGCGGCTCGGGCGCAGCACGGCGCCGATCCGTCCGACGCGACCGAAGCGGTGTTGGACGGGCAGCAAGGGGTGGCCGAACCCTGGCCCGCGGACTGGGCGCCATGGGTGCATGAGATCGACAACCGCGGTGACGAGGCCGCCCTCGACGCGGCTGTCTCGCGCCTCATGGCCGACTGGACGCGCAACGGGGCCGGGCGGGCTGCGGAGGCTCCCGAAACACAAGTTCTCAGGAAAAACGGCGGAACGCCGGCGTGATTCGGTCTTGGTTTGCTATCAAAAAAGGATCGAAGAGATGCGGCTTGCCCTACGCCGTCGCTTCGATCACGATGCCGATGAAGCGCATTCGGCCGTCGGCGTCCACCAGAGGGCGGCCTCGGGCGCTGAAAGCGCGGTACTTGCCGTCCATGCAAAGGATGCGGTAATCATGCGCAAAGGGCAGGCCCGCCTTCATGCTGGCGGCCTCGGCGGCGAGGATGGTGTCGCGGTCTTCGGGGTGCAGGCGCTTGCGGAAGTCGAACTCCTGATGGAAGGTCTCGAGGTCACCCTCCCAATGCAGCAAGCGCGCGTAGGCCAGGTCGTAGCGGGCCGAGCCGGTTTCGACGTCCACGCTCCAGATGCCGGCATGGCTGGCTTCGAGCGCCATTTCCAGCTTGGCGTGTTCGGCGCGTGCCGCCGCGTCGCGCTGCTCTTGCTCGGTAATGTCGGTCACGACCGAGACGATGCCCCGCAGCCGTTTGGGTTCGCTGGAGTAATAGATCGGCGACATGCGCACCCAGGCTCGGCTGGCCGGTCGTCCATACGCGGCGGGCACATCGACCCGTTCCTCGACACTCTCTTGGGTGTCGATCGCCCGCTGCTCGATCGCCGCAAGGGCCGCCACGAAGGCCGGGGGGAACAACTCCTGCGGGCGGTGGCCATACGCGTGCGCGGCCCGCAGCCCATAACGCTGCTCGGCCGCGCGGTTCCACAGCACGTAGCGGCCCTGGGCGTCCCGCACGGCCGCCGGATCGGGCAGCAGATCGATCACCTCGAAGAGCCGTCGCACCATGCGCTCGCCCCCGAGTTGGTGTTGACGCTGTCGGCGACCCAACTGCCAGCCGATCGCCCCGGCAATCAGGCTGAAGCTGAGCACCCAGGCGGCCGACGGCAGGTCCGGAAGACCCACGGCGGCCAGGTCCAGCGTGTACGGACTGGGCCAGGCGTCGGGCACGGTCGCCACGGCGGCGCCGAGCAAGCCCTGCCCCAGGCCCGCCGAAACCCCCCAACGCCAGGGGTGGATCGGACGCTCCATCAGCTGCAAATGCGGGGGCAGTTCGGTTCCGGGCTTCATGGTTGGAAGGCGGCTCAGGCGCGCGAGGAATCCAGCGAGCGGGGGACGAGATCAAGTGATCTTCAAGTGATCTTCGGTGTCCAGTTTAATCGGCAAGGCCTGGTCCGACCAAATCCAAAGTCCTCGAGCACAGCAGCGACGACGCGGTGAAAAGCCGCGTGCGGTTTGATTTGTCTCAAGGCGGTGCGGGGTCGGGGCAGGCACATTCGGCGCACGATGTTTGCTTTGATGTCCCTCGAGTCTTCTGGCTTGGCGCAGTCGTTGCCGCCGGGGCAGGTCGTGCTGCGGCGGCAGCAACCCTTGGCGGAAGTGACGTACCTCGAGTCCGGCCGCGTGGCGCTCGGTTTGCTCGACGGTTCGGAGATGCCGCATGTGCTCGGCGCGGTGCAAGGGCCGTTTTGGCTCGATGCATCCTCGGCGGTCTTGGGTCTACCCAATTTGGTTGACGCCGTGGCTGAAAGCGAATTGGTCATTCGGCGCGTGCCGCTCGCGGCCTTTCTGCGGGCCACCGCGACGCTGCCCGACGCCGCGCAGACCGTGTTGCGCGACATTGCCCGCGCGCATCGCCAGCAGACGGAGATGGCGGTCAGCCGTCTCGTCAAAGACGCCGAAGCCCGTTGCGCCGAGTGGCTGCTGCGCCACGCCGAGCCGCTGCCCGAGTCCGGAGGCCTCGCTGTCCTGCTGCGCGAGCGCAAACGCCAGATCGCGCAGCAGCTCGGCATCGCCCCGGAGACCTTTTCGCGCGTGCTGCGTCATCTGCGCGAACGCAGCCTCATCAGCGGCTCGGGCCGGGTGCTCAACCTCGTCGATCCGAGCGGCTTGCGCTCGCTCGCGGGGGTCTGAGCGAACGCTGCAGTCCCTCTCGTCCGCCGGGCGAGGACTGGTCCAGCGTTGCCCCTAGCGTCGCTGCGCTCTACACTGGGCCGGCACCCACCCAGGAGCCCGCCATGAGCCCGTTCCCAAAGCTTCGAACCCTCGCCCGCCGCGTCGCCCTGGCGACCCTCATTCTCGCCGCCGCCGGCTTGGCCGCTGCGCCCGCGCAGGCCCAGGCGCAGCGCGTGCAGACGCCCTATGCGAAGCCCAAGGTGTTGTTTGACATGTACCTCGACCATCCCGACAAGATGGCGACCGCGCTCTACTGGGTACGTTCCTTCGTCAACCCTTTGACCGAGGCGCCCTACAGCTTCTTCGACGAGGACATGAAGGTCATCGTGTTGCTGCACGGCACCGAGATCGTCACCGTGGCCCGCAAAAACGAAGCGCGCTATGCCGAGGTGGTTCAGCGCATGCGCTACTACGCCGAGCGCGGCGTGAAGTTCCGCGTCTGCGGCCTCGCGCTGGCCGACTACGGCTACACCCCCGAGGAATTGCAGCCCTTCGTCGAGGTCGCGCCCTCGGCCATGACCGAACTCGTGCACTGGCAGAACCAGGGCTACGCGCTGGTCATGCCGCAGGTGGTCGATAAGAAACTCTCGATCGAAGCCATACGCTGAGCCTAAGGCAACGCTGAACAAGTCCCTCGCGCGCCGCGCATCCCGGCTGCGGGCGGTCTGCGTCGTTGCAAATCCTCGCCATAGCTGCGGCTATGGCTGCGGTTTGCGCCTCGCATCCCATCCCGCGGCCGGGCGCGCGCCATCGCAGGAACTTATTCAGCATTGCCCTAAATCCGGCAGTTGACCGCTTTTCGCTGAACGCAAGGTGTTGTTGTTCCACTGGTTTTTGCTGCGGAGGCGGGTCACCGCTCGGGGGAGCGCTGCGCACCCGGTCGAGCCACCCTCGGGCTCGGGGGGCGGCGTTGCAAATCCTCGCCATGGCGCCCGCCATGGCTGCGGTTTGCGCCTTGCCCGCGCGCCCGATGACGGCCCGCCCGGGCACGCCCAACAACTGCCGGATTTAGGCTGAAAGCTCTGGCTTTGTCCCGCGTCATGGCGGCGTCACCGGAAGCGGATAG
>NZ_JAEMQB010000054.1:0-16193 GCF_022759015.1 Tibeticola sp.
ACCTCGGCATCGGCAAGGATGGCGAGCCGACCGAGAACTTCCAGCTCGGCATGGAG
This sequence comes from Tibeticola sp., assembly GCF_022759015.1. Taxonomy (NCBI): domain Bacteria; kingdom Pseudomonadati; phylum Pseudomonadota; class Betaproteobacteria; order Burkholderiales; family Comamonadaceae; genus Tibeticola; species Tibeticola sp. The sequence continues at coordinate 57 of NZ_JAEMQB010000054.1, forward strand.
TTTCACGCCAAATACACGATCTTCGCCGAGGGCGCGCGCGGCCACCTCGGGCGCCAGCTGATCGAGCGCTTCCGTCTCGACGAGGGGCGAGCCCCGCAAAGCTACGCGATCGGCATCAAGGAGCTGTGGGAGATCGACCCCGCACGCCACCAGCCCGGCCTGGCGTTGCACAGCGCCGGCTGGCCGCTCGATGAAATGACCTACGGCGGATCCTTCCTCTACCACATGGAGGACAACAAAATGGTGGTCGGCTTCGTCGTCGGGCTCGACTACCAGAACCCCTACCTCAGCCCCTTCGAAGAGTTCCAGCGCTTCAAGACCCACCCCAACATCCGCTGGTATTTCGAGAACCGCCAGGGCGAGGTGACGGCGCGGCGGCTGGGTTACGGCGCGCGGGCGATCACCGCCGGCGGCCTGCTTTCGCTGCCCAAAACCGTGTTCCCGGGCGGTGCGCTCATCGGCTGCGAGGCGGGCTACCTCAACGCCAGCCGCATCAAAGGCAGCCACGCCGCCATCAAAACCGGCATGCTTGCTGCCGAGGCCGCCTTCGACGCACTCGGTGCGGGCCGCGCGCACGACGAGCTCAGCGCCTACCCGGAAGCGTTCGAGTCGAGCTGGCTGCACACCGAACTCAACAAAGCCCGCAACTTCAAGCAGTGGTTCAAAAAGGGCCGCAGCATCGGCACGCTGATGACCGGCATCGAGCAGTACGTGCTCAAGGGCGCCGTGCCGTGGACCATCCACCGCGACAAGCCCGACCATCTCGCGCTCAAGCCCGCGGCCGAGTGCAGCCCCATCGCCTACCCCAAGCCCGACGGCAAGCTGACCTTCGACCGGCTCTCGTCGGTCTTTCTGAGCAACACCAACCACGAGGAAAACCAGCCGCCGCATCTGACCCTCAAAGACCCCACGGTCCCTGTACGCATCAATCTGGCCGTTTATGCCGGGCCCGAAAGCCGCTACTGCCCTGCGGGGGTCTATGAGTTCGTTCCCGATGAGGCCCAGAGCGGCAACGCGCAGCGGCTGCAGATCAACGCACAGAACTGCGTGCACTGCAAAACCTGCGACATCAAAGACCCGACCCAAAACATCGTCTGGGTTACGCCCGAAGGTGGCGGCGGCCCGAACTACGTCGGCATGTAAACGCAACGCGGCCGGTGGCTGGCGCACCCGGCGCCATGCCTTCGGCTACACTGCGGACTTGCCAGGAGAGTGCTGCCGAGCCCGGCTTCAAGCCCGGCTGAAGCAGCCGCCGAAGGCGCAGGGAACTCCCCGAACGCTCAGGCAAAAGGACTGGCAAAGACGTCGCCCGAACGGCGGCGTCCCTCACTGGAGAGAGGCGGATCGACTCCGCCCACCGAAGGGGCAAGCGGTTCGCCTATCGTGGCGGCGCCGCCAATCTCTCAGGTAAAGCGGACAGCGAGGGCAGCGTCACCCGCCAGAACTGGCGGGCATTCTTGCCCTTGCCTTTGGAGACCGCGACCATGAGCCACCCCGCCGACGATACCCTGCGCCACACACCGCTGCATGCGCTGCATCTGCGCCTGGGCGCCCGCATGGTGCCCTTTGCCGGCTACGCGATGCCGGTGCAATACCCCGCGGGGCTGCTCGCCGAGCACCACCACACTCGTGAATCGGCCAGCCTGTTCGACGTCTCGCACATGGGCCAGCTCTCTCTGATCGGCCCGGATGCGGCGGCGGCGCTCGAGGCCCTCATCCCCATGGACGTGCTTGGCCTCGGGGTCGACCGGCAGCGCTATGGCCTGCTGCTCAACGACGCCGGCGGCATCATCGACGACCTGATGTTCGTCAACCGCGACGTCGCCCAGGGCGGTGACCTGTTCCTCATCGTCAACGGCGCATGCAAGCACGGTGACCTCGCGCATATTGCCGCGGGCATCGGACACCGCTGCACGATCCGGGTGCAGTTCGACCGCGCGCTGCTCGCGCTGCAAGGGCCACGCGCCGTCGATGCGCTGCGCCGGCTGCTGCCCGGTGTCGAAACCCTCGTCTTCATGACCGGCCGCGCGTTCGAGTGGAACGGCGCCGAACTCTACGTCACGCGCAGCGGCTACACCGGCGAGGACGGCTTCGAGATTTCGGTGCCCGCCGACGCGGCCGAGGGCTTGGCCCTGGCGCTGCTCGAGCAGCCCGAAGTTCGCCCCGCGGGCCTGGGCGCGCGCAATTCGCTACGCCTCGAAGCCGGCCTGCCGCTGTACGGCAACGACATCGACGCCACCACCAGCCCAGTCGAGGCAGGGCTGGCCTGGGCGATTCAGAAGGTTCGCCGCAGCGGCGGCGCGCGCGCGGGCGGATTCCCTGGGGCCGAGCGAGTGTTGGGCCAACTCGATGGGCGCATCCCGGTCGAGCGGCGGCGCGTCGGCCTCGTCGCCCAGGAACGCGTGCCGGTGCGCGAGCATGTCGGGCTCGAAAACTTCGACGGCCAGACGATCGGTGAGACGACGAGCGGGCTGCTCTCGCCCACGCTCAACACCCCGATCGCCATGGGCTATGTCGAAACCGATTACAGCGAGCCCGATACCGAAGTCTTCGCCATGGTGCGCGGCAAGCCCGTGCCCATGCGCGTGCGCCCCATGCCCTTCGTGCCCACGCGCTACCACCGCGGCTGAAAGCTCAAGACCCCCATTTCCCTTCTTCCCTCCCTTTCCCCCATCGCAAGGAGCCTCTCCATGAGCACGACCAAGTACACGCCCGACCACGAATGGATCCGCCTCGAGGGCGATGTCGCCACCGTCGGCATCACCCACCATGCGCAGGACGCGCTCGGCGACGTGGTGTTCGTCGAACTGCCCGAAGTGGGCAAGCACTACGCCGCCAAGAGCGTGGCCGGTGTGGTCGAGTCGGTCAAGGCGGCCGCCGACGTCTACATGCCGGCTTCGGGAACGATCGTTGAGGTCAACGAGGCGCTGCGCGCCGACCCGGCGCTGGCCAACACCGATCCGCTGGGCGCGGGCTGGTTCTTCAAGGTTCGACTCGACAACCCCGCCGAGCTCGACGCGCTGCTCGACGAGACCGCCTACGCCGCCCACGCCGCTGCCAGCCACTGAGCGCAAGTGAGCACATCTGAACGCCTCTGAGCACCTCTGACGGCAAACGCCCGCCCTGCTGCACCGCGAACCCGCACCGACCATGACAACCACCCCCGCCACGGCCCGCCTGGCCGACCTCGAGAATCCATCGGCCTTCGTCGCGCGCCACATCGGCCCGAGCCCCGAAGACGAAGCGCGCATGCTCGCCGCCATCGGCGAGCCCTCGCGGCAAGCCTTGATCGACGCCATCGTCCCGCCCGCGATCGCGCGCCCCAGCCCCATGACGCTGCCGGACGCCGTCGATGAAGCCCAGGCGCTCGAGGAACTGCGCGCCATCGCGCGCAAGAACCGCGTGCTCAAGAGCTACATCGGTCAGGGCTATTACGGCACGCACACGCCCGGCGTGATCCTGCGCAACATTCTCGAAAACCCCGCCTGGTACACCGCCTACACGCCGTACCAGGCCGAGATCTCGCAGGGCCGCATGGAGGCGCTGGTCAACTTCCAGACCATGGTGGCCGAACTCACGGCGATGGACATTGCCAATGCCTCCATGCTCGACGAGGCCACGGCTGCGGCCGAGGCCATGACCCTGGCCAAGCGCTCGGTCAAGGCGCGCGGCTCCGTCTTCATCGTCAGCGGCGAATGCCACCCGCAAACGATCGAGGTCATCCGCACCCGGGCCGAGCCGCTGGGCATTTTGGTGCGCGTCGTGCACTCGGCCGACGAGTGGCAAGCCGCGCTGGCGAGCGACGACTATTTCGCGGCGATCAACCAATACCCGGGCAGCAGCGGCTGGCTCGCCGACTGGCAAGCCTCAGCCGATCAGATTCACGCCCGGCAAGCGGCCTTCATCCTGGCGGCCGATCTGCTCGCGCTTACGCTGCTCAAGGCGCCGGGTGAGATGGGCGCCGACATCGTGGTGGGCAGCACGCAGCGCTTTGGCATGCCCATGGGCGCGGGCGGCCCGCATGCCGCCTTCATGGCCTGCCGCGACGCCTTCAAGCGTTCCATGCCTGGGCGGCTGGTGGGCGTGAGCGTCGACGCGCACGGCCAACCGGCCTACCGGCTCGCGCTGCAAACGCGCGAGCAGCACATCCGCCGCGAGAAGGCAACGAGCAACATCTGCACCGCGCAGGTGCTGCCCGCGGTGGTGGCGAGCATGTATGCGGTCTACCACGGCCCCGAAGGGCTGGCACGCATCGCCGAGCGCATCGCGCGCTACACCGGCGTCCTGGCTGCGGGACTGCGCCAACTGGGGGTGCGCGTGGCGCACGCAACGGGTTTCGACACCCTGCTGCTCGAGCTCGGCTCACCCGAAGCCGCGGCCGCCTTGCATGCGCGCGCCGTCGATCGCGGCATGAACCTGCGCCGCTACACCGGCGAGCGGGCGTCGTGCGTGGGCATCAGCCTCGATGAAACCACGACGCGCGAGGATCTGCACGCGCTCTGGTCGCTGTTCGCCAACGAAGGCCAGCCGCTGCCGGATGTGGACGCGCTCGCCGAGTCGGCGGGCACGCGGATTCCGCCCTCGCTGCGGCGCACCAGCGCCTACCTCACGCATCCGGTTTTCCATCGTTTCCACAGCGAAACCGCGATGCTGCGCTACATCCGGGCGCTCTCGGACAAAGACCTCGCGCTCGACCGCAGCATGATTCCGCTGGGCTCCTGCACCATGAAGCTCAACGCCACGGCCGAGATGATTCCGATCACCTGGCCAGAATTCGCGCAGGTGCATCCGTTCGCCCCAGCCGACCAGTTGGCCGGCTATGCCGAACTCGATGCGCAGCTTCGCCAGTGGCTCTGCGAGGCCACCGGCTACCACGCGATCAGCCTGCAGCCCAACGCCGGCTCGCAGGGCGAATACGCCGGCATGCTCGCCATCCGCGCCTGGCAGGCTGCACGCGGGCAGCCGCAGCGCAACATCTGCCTCATTCCCGCCAGCGCCCACGGCACCAACCCCGCGTCGGCCGCGATGGCGGGCTTTGAAGTCGTCGTCGTCGCCTGCGACGCCCGCGGCAACGTCGACATGGCCGACCTCGAAGCCAAGTGCGCGCAATACAGCGATCGCCTCGGCGCGATCATGATCACCTACCCCAGCACCCACGGCGTGTTCGAAACCACGGTCAGCGAGCTCTGTGCGCTGGTGCACCGCCACGGCGGCCGGGTGTATGTGGACGGCGCGAACATGAACGCGCTCGTGGGCGTGGCCGCACCGGGCGCCTTCGGCGGTGACGTGAGCCACCTCAACCTGCACAAGACCTTCTGCATCCCGCACGGCGGTGGGGGCCCCGGCGTGGGGCCGGTGTGCGTGGTCGAAGACCTCGCGCCCTACCTGCCCGGCCACGCCACGGCCGCCGCTGCCGGTACCTGCCTCGGCGCTGCGCCCTTGGCCAGCGGCGCAGCGGGTACCGCCATGGGCATCGGAGCCGTCAGCGCGGCACCGCTGGGCAACGCCGCCGTGCTGCCGATTTCCTGGATGTACATCCGCATGATGGGGGCCGAGGGGCTGCGCCGCGCGACCGAGACGGCCATCCTCTCGGCCAACTACATCAGCGCGCGGCTGCGCGCGCACTACCCCACGCTCTACGCCAGCGAAAACGGCCATGTCGCGCATGAGTGCATCCTCGACCTGCGCGGCCTCAAGGAAACCAGCGGCGTGATGGCCGAGGACGTGGCCAAGCGGCTCATGGACTACGGCTTCCATGCGCCGACGCTGTCCTTCCCCGTGCCCAACACGCTGATGGTCGAACCCACGGAGAGCGAACCGCTCGCCGAACTCGACCGCTTCATCGACGCCATGATCGCCATCCGCGAGGAAATCCGCCAGGTCGAGACGGGCGTGTGGCCGCGCGAGGACAACCCGCTGAAGAATGCGCCGCACACCGCGCACAGCCTGCTCGCCGCCGACTGGCCCCACCCGTACCCGCGCGAGGTGGGTGCGGCGCTGCACGCGCGCACCGCCGTGCCCGGCGCGATGAAATTCTGGCCCGCCGTGGGCCGGGTGGACAACGTCTACGGCGACCGCAACCTGTTCTGCAGTTGCGTCCCGGTGGAAGCCTGGGCCGAAGCGAGCCCTGAAGCCTGCCCCGAGACCGAGGCGGCGGCCGCGGCGCGCTGAGCATCCCCCGAGTCCGCCATGGATGTCCTGCTGCTCTTGCTGCTGGCCGGCGCCGGGCTGCAGCTCGTCAACCGGCAGCAGCAGCGCACCCGCGTGCAGCTGCTGGCCGAGAGCTTCGCGCCCTTGGACATCCAGCGGCTGACCGAAACGCTGCTGCGCGGCTATTTGAGTGCCTTGGACTTGCCCGTAGGAGAGCCGCGCGAAACGCGCTGGCGCCAGCTGATCCCGCTGGAGCAAGCCCTAGCCGAGCGCCTCAGCCAGTTCGCCGCGGCCTTTGGCGCACGCAGCGCCACCGAAACCCGGGTCAGCACGCTGCCGCTCGCACTGCCCGCGGCGCACCGCTGGTGGCCGACCGCGAGCTTCGACCTGCGCCGCGCCTTCGACATCCACGCCCGCGGCCTGCAGCGCGCGCTGCAGGTCGACGGCGGCGCGCCCACGCGCGACCGCGCCTACACCCTCATGGCCGAGTTGCTGCTGCTGCAGTTCAGCTGCCACTGGTTCTGCCGCTCGCGCGCCGTCGCCACCGCCCGCCTCGTCGCGCTGCACCAGACCACGCCCGCGGAGGTGCTCGCCGCCGTCACCCCGGCCACGCGGGAAGACTATCGGGCACTTACGGGTTTGCGCTCGTAGGCCCGCGCCTGCAGCGCGAGCGCATCCCTCGCCAGCGCCCCACCGATGATTTCGTGGCTGAGCCACTCGACATCCACAGGCGCGGCACCCCAGCCAGCGGCGCCCAGCGCGAAGAACAGCGGCAGAAAGTGTTCGTCGCTGGGATGGGCGCGGGCAGCCTCGGGGGCGCGTATGTCCCAGTGCAGCAGCGCATCGACGTCGACACGACGCACCGCGTCTTCCACGTAACCGCGAAAAGCCTCCACGTAGGGCAATGGCGCGTCGGCGCGGCCGGCGCCACCGAAAAAGTCCTGCAAGTTGTGCGTCATGCTGCCCGACCCGATGAGCAGTACGCCGTGCGCGGTCCAGTCAGAGAGCGCCCGCCCCAGTGCGTACACCCCCGCCGCCGCCACTGCCGGCAAGGAAAGCTGTACCACCGGCACGTCGGCTGCGGGAAACAAATGCATCAAAGGCACCCAGGCCCCGTGGTCGAAGGGTCGCCGCGGGTCAGCGTGCGCGTTCAGACCTGCCGCCCGGAGGCTTTGCAACACCCCCTGCGCCAAACCGGGGTCTCCAGGCGCCGGATATTGCAGCGCATACAACTCGGGCGGAAAGCCGCCGAAGTCATGCCAGGTCTGCGGCTGCGCAGCCGTCATGACCGTGGGCCCACGCGTCATCCAATGCGCTGAGGCGAGCACGATGCCCCGAGGGCGCAACGGCAGCCGCGCCGCCCAGGCCCGCAAGGCCGCCCCGGTCTGCCCGGGCTCGAGCGCGAACATCGGCGAGCCATGGCTCACGAACAGCGTGGGCAGACGCGTGCTTCCGCTCGTTGGTTTGGCCGCAGGGGCCGCCGCAGTCTCCGCCCGATCCTGCACCGGACGCGCGTGGGTGTTCATACGCGCCAACATCGCCCGATCCTGCGGGACTCACGCAGCCAACTGCGCCAGCCCGTCGATGGCCAGCGCGTAACCGATGACGCCAAAGCCGGCCATGACGGCACGCGCGGCCGGCGCGATGAAGCTGTGATGGCGGAAAGCCTCGCGCGCATGAACGTTGCTGATGTGCAGCTCGATGAGCGTCAGGCCCGTGCCCTTGATGGCGTCGTGCAGCGCGATGCTGGTGTGGGTGTAGGCGCCCGCATTGAGCACGGCCCCAAGCGCCGTGCCCGCAGCTTGCGCGCGGCCGGCTTCATGCAGCCAATCGACGAGCACGCCCTCGTGGTTGGTCTGCCGAAAATCGAGCATGAGGCCGTGGCGCGCACACGCGGCCTCGCACAGCCGCTGCACATCGGACAGCGTCGCGGAGCCGTACACCGCGGGCTCGCGCGTGCCGAGCAGGTTGAGGTTGGGGCCGTTGAAGACGTAGACGGTTTTCATGGGGCGTTGGGGGTGCTTCGGGTGCAATCCGTAGGCTGCGCCACACAGTGTACGTCGCGTGATCACCGACGACCGGTGACGCCATTTCGAGAGCGCACGATCGCCATCGTGCGCGCCGTCTGCCGCCAGACCTGAACCGCGCAGCCGGTTGCTATGATCGATGTAGCAACCGCAGCCCAGAACACGCTGGCAAGGCCGTATTTTTGGCTCAAGACGCCGCCGCCCAAGCCGCCCACCACCCCCGGCACGCCGTAGGCGAGGACGGTGTAGAGCGCCTGGCCCCGCCCCCGCAGCCGGCCGGGGAAGTGGTGCGACAGCAGCGCGATGCAGCTCGTGTGGTGCGCGGCGAAGGTCAGCGCGTGCAGCGCCTGCGCGAACAGCAGCACCCACAGCACATCGGCCCATTGCGCGGTGAGCGCCATGCGCAGCGCCATCGCGGCCGAAGACAGCACCAGCCAGGCCGACAGGCTCAGCCGCGGCAGCCAGCGCGCCTGGGTGTAGAACCAGCCGATCTCGACCACCACCGACAGCGCCCAAAGCAGACCGATCAGGGTCTTGGGGTAGCCCAGCGCGTCGAGGTAGAGCGAGAAGAACACATACACCGCGATGTGCGACAGCACATGAAAGAAAGCCGCTGCGAAGAACCAGCGCACCAGCGGCTGCGCGAGCACCGGCGCGATGGGCACGCGCGCCTCATGCGCGGGTAAGGCTTCCTTGAGGTCGGGCAGGCTCCAGACGCTGGCGGCGACGGCGGCGAGCGTGAGCACCGTCCAGACGGCAAAGCTGCCCATGCCAAAGCGCTGGAACCAAGCGCCCGCCGCCAGCACCGTGACGAGGAACCCGAGCGAGCCCCAGAGCCGCACGCGCCCGTAGCGCCGTGCATCGAACGCGCCACCCGCGCTGACCAGATGCGCGAGCGCCGCCTCGCTCATGGGCATCATGGAACTCGTGTGGGTGAACAGCAGCAGCAACACCAGCCCCAGCGCCCACGGGGACAGCGGCACGAACAGCGCGAACGACACCAGCAGCGCCACCGTGGCGCTGTAGCGCAGCAGCTTGACGCGCTCGCCCGTGTGGTCCGACAGCCAGCCCCAGCCATAGGGCGCAAACAGCCGGGTCGCCGACTGCACCGAGCTCAGCACGCTGATGACGAACAGCCCGTAGCCCAGGTCTTTGAGCCACAGCGGCAGGTAGGGGTTGAAGAATCCGATGTGCGCGAAATAGCTGGCCGAGAGCGCTGCAAACGGCAGCAGCTGGCGCCGCTCAGCCACGCGGCGCAGCCGCCGGGATGGGCGGCACGCGATGCTGCACGTCGCCGCACTGCGCGCGGTGGCGCAGCGCGTGGTCCATCACCACCAGGGCGAGCAAGGCCTCCAGAATGGGCGCGGCGCGGATGCCCACACAGGGGTCGTGGCGGCCCTTCGTGATGACTTCAGTCGGTGCGCCGTTGGCGTCGATGGTCGGCCGCGGAATGAGGATGGAACTGGTCGGCTTGATCGCCACCGACACCTCGATGTCCTGCCCGGTGCTGATGCCGCCGAGCACGCCGCCGGCCTTGTTGCCAACGAAACCTTCGGGCGTGAGCGCGTCGCCGTGGGTGGAGCCGTAATCGGCCACGCTGGCAAAGCCCGCGCCGATCTCGACGCCCTTGACGGCGTTGAGGCCCATCATGGCGTGGGCGATGTCGGCATCGAGCTTGTCGTAGATCGGCTCGCCCAGGCCTGCGGGCACGCCGGTCGCGACCACGCGCAGCCGCGCGCCGCAGGAGTCGCCACGCTTGCGCAGCGCATTCATGTAGTCCTCCAGCGCCGAGACGTCCGCCACCGGCGCGAAGAAGGGGTTGTTGGGCACATGGTCCCAGCTCTCAAAGCCGATGGGAAGCTCGCCGAGCTGCGTCATGCAGGCGTGAAAGGTCGTGCCGTACTTTTCCCGCAGCCACTTCTTCGCCACCGCACCCGCGGCCACCGTGGGCGCGGTCAGCCGGGCCGAGGAGCGGCCGCCGCCGCGGGGATCGCGGATGCCGTACTTGCGCCAGTAGGTGTAGTCGGCGTGCCCCGGGCGGAAGGTCTCGGTGAGGTTGCCGTAGTCCTTGCTGCGCTGGTCGGTGTTGCGGATGAGCAGCGCAATGGGCGTGCCGGTGGTGCGGCCCTCGAACACGCCAGAGAGGATTTCCACCGCGTCGGCCTCGTTGCGCTGCGTGACGAACTTGCTGGTGCCGGGGCGGCGACGGTCCAGATCGTGTTGAATGTCGGCCTCGCTCAAAGCCATGCCCGGCGGGCAGCCGTCGATCACGCAGCCGATGGCCGGGCCGTGCGATTCGCCAAAATTCGTGACACAAAACAGGGTGCCGATGGTGTTGCCGCTCATGCGCGGGATTATCCCGCAGGGCGGGCGGCCCAGCTGGCGCGCGGGGTGGCTGCGCCCTCGCCCGCGGGTTCGTCCTCGGGCCAGTCGCGGATGTAGGCCTTGAGCATGCGGTTTTCGAAGTTCTGGCTTTCGACGACGGCGCGGGCGACGTCGTAGAAGCTGATCACGCCCATGAGTACACCGGCGTCCATCACCGGCATGTAGCGGGTGTGGCGCTCGAGCATCATGGGGCGTACTTCGTCGAGTTCGGTCTCGGGGGTGCAGGTCATGGGGTGGTCGTCCATGACCGAGCCAACCCGCACCTCGCCCACGCTGCCACCGTTTTTGGCGATGGTGTCGATGACCTCGCGGAAGGTGAGCATGCCCACCAGTTCGCCGTGCTCCATCACGGCGAGCGAGCCGATGTCGAACTCGGCCATGGTCTCGACGGCGCGCTTGAGGCTCTCGTCGGGCGTGACGGTGTAGAGCGTGCCGCCTTTGACGCGTAGGATGTCGCTGACTTTCATGGGGGCCTCCGGACTGCTGTTGTCGCCGAAGCGGCGAAAGAACGAAGTCAATATAGCCCACAATCCACACCAAAAACAGCACGGCAAACCCCGGGGCACGACTGGCCGCCGCGGGATTGCCTCCCCGAGGAGCACCCATGCCCGGCTATTCCGACCCCGGCTTCGACACCCTGGCGCTGCACGCCGGCGCCGCCCCCGACCCGAGCACCGGCGCGCGCGCCGTGCCGATCCATCTGACGACTTCGTTCGTTTTCGAGTCGAGCGACCATGCCGCCTCGCTGTTCAACCTCGAGCGCGCGGGCCATGTCTACAGCCGCATCAGCAACCCCACCAACGCGGTGCTGGAGCAGCGCGTGGCTGCGCTCGAAGGCGGCATCGGGGGCATCACCACGGCGAGCGGCCAGGCGGCGCTGCATCTGGCCATTGCCACGCTCATGGGCGCGGGCAGCCACATCGTGGCCAGCACGGCGCTCTATGGTGGCAGCCAGAACCTGTTGCACTACACGCTGCGGCGCTTCGGGATCGAGACCAGCTTCGTCAAGCCCGGCGATATCGACGGCTGGCGCGCGGCGGTGCGGCCGAACACGCGGCTGTTTTTCGGCGAGACGCTGGGCAACCCGGGGCTGGACGTGCTCGACATCCCCACCGTGGCCGAAATCGCGCATGCCGCGCGGGTGCCGCTGCTGGTGGACAGCACGCTGACGACGCCCTACCTGATCCAGCCGTTCGAACTCGGCGCCGATCTGGTCTATCACTCGGCGACCAAGTTCCTCAGCGGCCACGGCACGGTGATCGGCGGCGTGGTGGTCGACGGCGGCCGCTTCGATTGGGACGCGAGCGGGAAATTCCCCGAGCTGACCGAGCCCTACGAGGGCTTTCATGGCATGACCTTCAGCGAGGAGAGCACGGTCGGTGCCTTTTTGCTGCGCGCGCGCCGCGAGGGCCTGCGCGACTTCGGCGCCTGCATGAGCCCGCACAGCGCGTGGCTGATTCTGCAGGGCATCGAAACGCTGCCGCTGCGCATGGAGCGGCACATCGCCAACACCGAAAAGGTGGTGCAGTTTCTGGCGAGCCAGCCGCTGGTGGCGCGCGTGGGGCATCCGCTGCTCGAATCGCACCCGAGCCATGCGCTGGCCGAGCGGCTGCTCAAGCACGGCGCGCGGGGTGCGGGTTCGGTGTTCAGCTTCGACATCCGCGGCTCGCGCGCGCAGGGCCAGGCGTTCATCGAAGCGCTCAAGCTCTTCAGCCACCTCGCCAACGTCGGCGACTGCCGCAGCCTGGTCATCCACCCGGCCAGCACCACGCACTTTCGCATGAGCGACGAGGCACTGGCCGCCGCAGGCATCGGCCCGGGCACGATCCGGCTCTCGATCGGGCTGGAAGACCCGGACGACCTGATCGACGACCTCAAGCGCGCGCTCAGGGCCGCAGAAAAGGCAGGTGCATGATGAAGCTGACCGTCAACGGCGCCACCACCTACGGCTACACCGGCGGCAAGGCCTTCGATGCGGCCAAGCCCACCGTGGTGTTCATCCACGGCGTGCTCAATGACCACAGCGTGTGGATCTTGCAAACCCGCTACCTCGCGCATCATGGCTACAACGTGCTGGCGGTGGATCTGCCCGGGCACGGCCAGAGCGAGGGCGAGGCGCCGGCGAGCGTGGAGCAGGCGGCGGACTTCATCACCGCCTTGCTCGACGCCGCGGGCGTGGCGCGCGCGGCGCTGGTGGGGCACAGCTGGGGCTCGCTCATCGCGCTCGAAGCCGCCGCCCGCCTGGGCGAGCGCGTGACGCATCTGGTGTTGGTCGGCACGGCCTCACCGATGCGGGTGTCACCCGCGCTGCTCGAGGCGTCGCAACACGACCCCGAGGCCGCGATCAAGCTGGTCAACGTGTTCAGCCGCAGCACGCTCGCGCCGCCGCCATCGCCGCTCGGGCCCGGCACCTGGGTGTTTGGAGCGGGCATGGCGCTCGGGCGGCGCGTGCTCGAACGCAACCGCGCGGTCAACGTGTTCCAGCGCGGCTTCCTCGCCTGCGACCGCTACCGCGGCGCGGAGGATGCGATCGAGCGCGTGCGCTGCCCAGTGCTGTTCCTGCTCGGCCGGCTCGACCAGATGACGCCGCCCAAGGCCGCGCAGGGACTGATCGACCGCGCACGTGCCGCCGGCAAGACCCCCCACACCGTGCTGCTCGACGTGGGGCACAACCAGATGACCGAGGCGCCTGACGCGACGCTGTTTGCCATCCGCGACTTTCTGCAATCCTGAAGAGCGCCGGGGGCCGCACGACCCGCGGCTGCTCGCGCGCCGTCACGCGAGCCGATTCCGCGTCGTGCTCACTCCTGATTTGAGAGCAAGTCCGCCGCTTTCCATGCCGGCAAACCCGCTTTTTTCCTGAAATTTTCGACGCTCGGGGCCGGTGCGAGCAGCAGCGCATCGATCAACGGCAAAGCCGGTGTGTGCGCCAGGTCGATCAGCAGCGCGTCGCGGCCATCTTCGAGCGCGGCCACCCAGCCGAGATCGGCGAGCGCGTCGACGACCGGCTCGAGTTCGAGCGGATCGACCCGCAGCCGCTGCGCGAGTTCTCCAATCGCCACAGCCCCCTCGCCGCGCCGGCGCGCCGCCGCCAGTTCGTCGACGGCTTCGACCGCAAGCCGGAATTTCCAGCCCGGCTGCCCGGCGCGATGCTGCACGCGCGCCTGCAAGGCCGGCAAATACGCGGCAATCACCGCGCCCATGAGCACGACGAGCCAGAGCACGTAGATCCACAGCAACAGAATCGGCACCGCGGCAAAGGCGCCGTAGATCGCCGACATGCCCGGCATGGCCTTCAAGTACCAGGCCAGCAGCCGCTTGGCCAGCTCCAGCCCGACACCGACGAACACCGCGCCCGCGAACGCATGGCGCCAGCGCACCGAAGTGTGGGGCACGAAACGATAGAGCGCGGCCATTGTCATCACGCTCAAACCGAAGCCGAGCAGACTGAGCATCCCTTGGACGACGCCCGCCGGCGCCTGCACCCAGCCCCGAGAGAGCGTGGTCGCATACGAGCCGAGCGCCAGCAGCGTTGCCAGTGCCAGCGGCCCAAGCGTCAGCACGGCCCAGTAAATCACCAGGCGTTGGGCATAAGGCCGAGGCCGACGCACCCGCCAGATGGCGTTGAGCGTGCGGTCGATCGTGAACACCAGGGACAAGGCCGAGCCCACGAAAAACGCGAAGCCCACCGCACCCACCCGGCTGGCTTTGGCGGCAAACTGCTCGAGCGCGCCGAGCACTTGCTGGGAAATGGCCGGCGGAAACAGCCGCTCGGCCAACCACTGCTGCAACAAGCCTTGCAGTTTGGAAAACGCAGGGAACGCCGAAAACACCGCGAGCAGCACGGTGAAGAGCGGCACGAGCGCAATCACCGTGGTGAACGTCAGGCTGCCGGCGGTCAGGGCAAGGCGATCTTCCCGCACGCGCGCGCGCAGGGTTTGCAGGGTCGCCATCCAAGGAAAGCGCCGCAGCCGCTCGGGCGTCGGCCACCAAATGGGTAGGTTCATGAAAGCTATGATGCCATCGAAGATGCTGATGAACCGCCCGCCCCCCTCCCCCCTTCCCTTGGCCGTGCGCTTGTCCCGTTGGACGGCTGCGGCCAGCCTGCTGGCCTTGATCGGCCTGTGTCTGGCCTGGGAGCTCTGGCTTGCGCCGCTGCGGCCCGGTGGCTCGTGGCTCGCGCTCAAAGCGTTGCCGCTGTGCCTGCCGCTCGTGGGCCTGCTCAAGCAGCGCCTCTATACCTACCGCTGGGTCAGCCTGATGGTTTGGCTCTACTTCACCGAGGGCGTGGTGCGCGCCTGGAGCGACCCCTGGCCCAGCCGCGGCTGGGCCGGCGTCGAGATTGCGCTGAGCCTGCTGCTGTTCGTCGCCTGCGTGGCGCATGTGCGGCTGCGGCTGCGCGGCGCGGCAACGCGGGCTGCGGCCGCCGCTGAGCGATCCCCTTGAACACCACATCCCGACACCGATGAACCTGCCGTCCGACCCCGCCACCCGCGAACTGCTCGATGCGCTGCGCCACATCGTCGGGGCCGCGCAGGTGTACACCGACGGTGACTTGACCGCGTTCGAACGCGACTGGCGCGGCCGCGTGCGTGGCCGCGCGCTGGCCGTCGTGCGCCCCGGGACCACGGACGAAGTCGCCGCCGTCGTGCGCGCCTGCCGCGCCGCACAGGCCGCCACTGGCGTGAGCCTCGTGCCCCAAGGAGGGAACACCGGCCTGTCCGTGGGCGGCGTGCCCGATGCCAGCGGCCGGCAAATCGTGCTGAGCCTGCAGCGCATGACGGCGGTGCGCGCGCTCGATGCGGCCAACGCCAGCCTCACGGTCGAGGCGGGCTGCCCGCTGCAGCATGTGCAAGAGGCCGCCGAGGACGCCGGCTTTCTGTTCCCCTTGAGTTTGGCGTCCGAGGGCAGTTGCACCATCGGCGGCAATCTCGCAACCAACGCCGGCGGCACCCAGGTGCTGCGCTACGGCAACGCACGCGCGCTGTGCCTGGGGCTCGAGGTGGTCACCGCGACCGGCGAGGTCTGGCACGGGCTCTCCGGCCTGCGCAAGAACAACACCGGCTACGACCTGCGTGACCTGTTCGTCGGCAGCGAAGGCACGCTGGGCATCATCACCGCGGCCACGCTGGCGCTGTTTCCTTTGCCCGCGGCGCGCATCACCGCCTGGGCCAGCGTGCCCACGTTTGACGCGGCGGTGGCGCTGCTCGGCCGGGCGCGGCAAGGACTCGACGCGGGCTTGACGGCGTTCGAGCTGATGAGCAGCTTTGCGCTCGGCCTGGTCGAGCGGCATTTCCCGCAGCTCGAGGTGCCGCTGTCGGGCGGCGCGCCGTGGTTCGTGCTGCTCGAACTCAGCGACGCCGAGTCCGAGGCCCATGCGGCGGCGCGCTTCGAGGCGCTGCTCGAGCCCGCGCTGGCCGAGGGCTGCGTACTCGACGCGGTGGTGGCGGGCAACCTGAACCAGTCGCGCCACCTGTGGCATCTGCGCGAAAGTATCCCGCTCGCGCAGGCACAGGAAGGGCTCAACGTCAAGCACGACATCGCCGTGCCGATCTCGCGTATGGCCGACTTCATC
>NZ_JAEMQB010000178.1:0-15955 GCF_022759015.1 Tibeticola sp.
GGAATATCCCGGAACGCTACGAAAACCCGAACGCGGTGCACTCAGCCTAAATCCGGCAGTTGGGCGCGCCCGGGCGGGTCGTCATCGGGCGCGCGGGCAAGGCGCAAACCACAGCCATGGCGGGCGCCATGGCGAGGATTTGCAACGCCGCCCCCGCGCCCGAGGGCGACTCGAACGGGTGCGCAGCGCTCACCCCAACGGCGAACGGCCTGCGCACCGAAAATTGTTGAAACATCAACACCTTGCATTCAGCGAAAAGCGGTCAACTGCCGGATTTAGGCTCAGCGTGCCAGCGCCTTGAGTGCGAGTTTGATGCCTTCGCTCACGCCCACGTCGGGCGGCAGCGCCTGCACCGCAGCGGCCGCTTCCTTGTCGTTGTAGCCCAGCGCGCGCAGCGCCTGCTCGATGTCGGCCTGCGCGTCGCTGCTGGCGCTGCGCGGGCTGGAGAGCTCCGCGCCGAGTTTGCCTTTGAGCTCGAGCAGCAGCCGCTCGGCGGTTTTTTTGCCGATGCCCGGCACCTTCACCAGCCGGCCCGCCTCTTGCGCGGTGATGGCCTGCGCGAGTTCGGCCACCGACAGCCCCGAGAGCACCGCCAGCGCCGTGCGCGGCCCCACGCCGCTGATCTTGATGAGTTGGCGGAACGCCTCGCGCTCGGCCGCGGTGCCAAAACCGTAGAGCAGCTGCGCATCTTCACGCACCACGAAATGGGTGAGCAGCACCACCGGCTGCCCTACGGCGGGCAGGTGGTAAAACGTGCTCATCGGCACCGAGACCTCGTAGCCGACGCCGTGGCAGTCGACAAGAATCTCGGGTGGGTTTTTCTGGGCGAGCGTGCCGCTCAACTGTCCGATCATGGGCGCTTTCAGGAGTCGATCGCTGGCTTGCGGGCGCCTATGATGGACCCCCCGAGCCGAGTTAGAGGAATTATCCGCTTGATCCTGCGTCACACCTTCACCCCGCACGACAACACGCGCCTCGCGCATCTCTGTGGCCCGATGGATGCGCATTTGCGCACGATCGAGGTCGCGCTCGACGTGCGCATCGCCCACCGCCACGAGCAGTTCAAAGTCGAGGGCCCCAAAGCCCGCGCCACCCGCGCCATGGAAGTGCTGCAAGCCCTCTATGAAATGGCCGAGCGCGACATCCCGGCCGACACCGTGCAACTCATGCTCGCCGGCGACGAAGCCGCCGCGCTCGGCGACGAAGGCGTCAACCCCATCGTCTTGCACACCCGCCGCGCCGATCTGCGGGCGCGCACGCCCAACCAAAGCCTCTACCTCGAGGCCATCGCCACGCACGACATCACCTTTGGCATCGGCCCGGCGGGCACGGGCAAAACCTACCTCGCGGTCGCCTGCGCCGTCGACGCGCTGGAGCGCTCGGCGGTGCAGCGCATCGTGCTCACGCGGCCGGCGGTCGAGGCCGGTGAAAAGCTCGGCTTCCTGCCCGGCGACCTCGGGCAGAAGGTCGACCCCTACCTGCGCCCGCTTTACGACGCGCTCTACGACCTCATGGGTTTTGACAAAGTGCAAAAAGCGTTTGAGCGCGCGCAGATCGAAATCGCGCCGCTCGCTTTCATGCGCGGGCGCACGCTCAACCATGCCTTCATCATCCTCGACGAAGCGCAGAACACCACGCCCGAGCAGATGAAGATGTTCCTCACGCGCATCGGTTTTGGCTCGAAAGCCGTCGTCACCGGCGATGTGAGCCAGATCGACCTGCCCAAGACGCAGACCAGCGGCCTCCTCGATGCCGAACGGGTGTTGAAGCGCGTCAAGGGCATCGCCATGTGCCGCCTGGCCAGCGCGGACGTGGTGCGTCACCCCTTGGTGGCGCGCATCGTCGACGCTTACGAAGCACGCGGCCGCGCACCCGGCGCGGCCTGAGCGCAGATCGGATGCTCTGTTTTCAAGAGCAAAACATCAACGTTCCAAGCTGGCCCTCGGCCCATAACCCTCAAAAATCGTTGCCATGAGCCTGCCTGCCCTCACCCTGTCGCTGCAGTTCGCCCGGCTCGCGCCCGCGGAGGCCGCACGCCACCGCGCCGCGCTGCCCCGCCACCGCGTGGCGCGCTGGATCCGCCATGCGCTCGAACGCGAGGCCGAGATCACCGTGCGCATCGTCGACGCCGACGAAGGTCGCGCGCTCAACCGCGACTACCGCGGTAAGGACTACGCGACCAACGTGCTCACCTTCGACTATGCGCAGCACCCCATGGTCTGTGCCGACCTAGTGCTTTGCGCGCCGGTCGTGGCCCGCGAAGCCGAAGAACAAGGCAAAACGCTCGAAGCGCACTACGCGCACCTGCTGGTGCACGGCACCTTGCACGCGCAGGGCTGGGACCATGAAACCAGCCCCGAAGACGCCGAAGCCATGGAAGCACGCGAAGTGGCAATCCTCGCCGCGCTCGGTGTGGCCAACCCCTACGGTTGAACGGCGGCTGCTTTAGCAACGCCCGAAGGGCGCTCAGCGCACGATCAGCTTGACGATGCCGATGATGGCAAAGATCGGCACCACGAATGCCGCAAAACTCACCCACAGGAGCTGTTTGGGCGTCTTGATCGGGCCGGTGTGGCTCTCGTCGTGCTGCTCGGACATGGCGCGTCTCCTTGATTCATCGTTGCTTATGGAGTCGCGATGCTAACCCGGGTTTTTGAGAAAAATCAATCCTCCGTGATCGGCCTCAGGAGTCGCAGACCTTTTCGCCGACACGCGACGAGCCCGCTCGCTCACTCAAATCAAATCTTTCGGATCGTCGAAATGCCCCTCGACATCGCTGGGCAGCAGCTGGATCGTGGCGCGCAAGCCCGGCACGGCGCTCATCAGGGCCTGCTCGACGCTGGTGCGCAAGGCCGCCGCGCGCCCCAGCGTCCAATGCGCGGGCATGTGCATGTGCACGTCGAGGAAACGACGCTGGCCCGCGCGGCGCGTGGTCAGGTGATCGAAGCGCACGATCGCGGTGTTGCCCCGGCGGTACTCGAAACTCGCGAGCGTCTCCTGGATCGTCTTCAACACCTCGGGCTCGACCGCCTCATCCATGAGGCCCTGCGCCGAACGCCAGAGCAAGTCGAAGCCTTCACGCAGGATGTTGAGCGCCACGCCGATCGCCACCACTGGGTCGAGCCAAAGCCAACCCGTGAGCTGCACCGCAGCCAGTCCCACCACCACGCCCGCCGAAGTCCAGACATCCGTGAGCAAATGGCGGGCATCGGCCTCGAGCGCCATAGAGCGGTGCACGCGCGCCGAGCGCAGCATCAGCCATGACAGCAGGCCGTTGAGCGCCGAGCTCAGCACCGAAAGTCCCAGCCCTAAGCCCAGTTGCTCGAGCGGCTGAGGCGCGAACAATCGCTCCACCGCCGCCCAGATGATCCCTGCCGCCGCGGCGATGATCAAAATGCCCTCGAAACCCGACGAAAAATATTCGGCCTTGTGGTGCCCGTAGGGGTGATCGTCGTCCGCGGGCCGCGCTGCGATCGTGACCATGATGAGCCCGAACACCGCCGCCGCAAGGTTGACCAGCGACTCCATCGCATCGGACAACAACCCAACCGACCCGGTCAGATACCAGGCCAGCGTCTTGAGACCAATCGTGATGATGGCCACCGCGACCGAGGCCATCATCAACCGACGCGGCGTCAAGGCCCGCAGCAGCCCGGTCGAGCCCCCCGTGCGTGTCGGCTCCGTCATGACAGATGCACCCGGGCGAACTTGCGCTTGCCGACCTGCACCACGTAGGTGCCGGCGTTGAGCTTCAAACCCTTGTCGGACACCACCGAACCATCGACCCGCACGCCGCCGCCGTCGATCAGCCGGTTGGCTTCGCTGGTCGAGGGCGCAAGCCCTGCCGACTTGAGCAACGCCGCGATGCCCAGCGGCGCGCCGCTGAGCGACACCTCGGGAATCTCATCCGGAATGCCGCCGCGCGCGCGGTTGTTGAAGTCGGCTTCGGCCGCCTCGGCTGCGGCAGCGCCATGAAAGCGCGCCGTGATTTCCTTGGCCAGCGCCACCTTGGCGTCGCGCGGGTTGCGGCCGGCCTCGACTTCGGCCTTGAGCGCCTCGATCTCGCGCATGGGCTTGAACGACAGCAATGGATACCAGCGCCACATCAGCGTATCCGAGATGCTCATCACCTTGGCGAACATGGTGTTGGCTGGCTCGCTGATGCCAATGTAGTTGTTCTTCGACTTGCTCATCTTCTCCACGCCGTCGGTGCCCTCGAGCAGCGGCATGGTGAGGATGCATTGCGGCTCCTGGCCGTATTCCTGCTGCAGGTGCCGCCCCATGAGCAGATTGAATTTTTGATCGGTGCCGCCGAGCTCCAGGTCGGCTTTCAGCGCCACCGAGTCGTAGCCCTGCATCAGCGGGTATAGAAATTCATGCACGGAAATCGGGGTGCCGGCCTTGAAGCGGTCGTGGAAATCGTTGCGCTCCATCATGCGCGCGACCGTGTACTTGGCCGCGAGCTGGATCATGCCCATCGAACCCAGCGGAATCGACCACTCGCTGTTGTAACGAATTTCTGTCCGCGCGGGGTCGAGCACCAGGCTCGCCTGCTTGTAATAGGTTTCGGCGTTGGCCTTGATCTGATCGGGCGTCAGCGGCGGCCGCGTGGTGTTGCGCCCGGACGGGTCGCCGATCAGACTGGTGAAGTCACCGATCAGAAAAATCACCTGGTGCCCCAAGTCCTGCAACTGCCGCAGCTTGTTGAGCACCACCGTATGCCCGAGATGGATGTCGGGCGCGGTGGGGTCCAGGCCCAGCTTGATGCGCAGCGGCACGCCCGTCGCTTCCGAACGGGCGAGCTTTTTGAGCCAATCGGCTTCAGGGATGAGTTCCTCACAGCCGCGCAGCGTCACCGCCAGCGCCTCGCGCACGCGATCCGTGACCGGATACGTTGAGACGTTTGTTTCATTCATAAGGGTTTTCTCGGAGGCTGCGAAACGGGGGGTCGCTATACTTGGCCGCTTCGCGAGGTGCCGGCATTTTAGGCGCCTCGACCGGCCGGCAGCCCCCGCCGCTCGCCCTCGGGCTTGCGGCTCCTCGTGGGACTGCATCGCCCTTCCCCTTTGGAGACCTTGCCCGCATGCATGATCTGCCGCGCATGGTGCTGTCGTTCTGGAAGCTGCTGCAGCGTCATCCCAAACGCGTGACGGCCATCGTCGCCACGCTCGCTGCCGTCAGCGGTGGCGGCGCTTTCGCCGTCGCCTCACTCGGCCCCGACCCCAGCACCTTCCCGGTGCGCGAAGTGCTCGAAGCCGTCGAACCCCTGCCGCTGCAACCTCAGGTACAGGCACTCGACCAGCTCCAGCTGCAACTTCGGCGCAGCACCACCACCCGAGCCACCGACACCACCGACAGCCTGTTGCAACGCCTGGGCATTGCCGACCCGGACGCCGCCGCGTTTTTGCGCCGCGACCCGCTCGCGCGCCAAGCGCTGTTGGGCCGCAGCGGCCGCATCGTTCGCGCCGAGGCCAATGCGCGCCATGAGCTCACCGAACTCACCGCACGCTGGGTGCTGACCGACGAAGACCGCGACTTCCAGCGGCTGGTCGTGCGCCGAACCGACCGAGGCTTCACCTCGGAATGGCAGCGCGCCCCGCTCGTCGCCAGCCATCGGCTCGCCAGCGGAACGATCGATTCCTCGCTGTTTGCAGCGGCCGACGCGGCCCGAATCCCCGACGCGGTCACCATCCAGCTCGCGGAAATCTTCGCCAGCAACATCGACTTCCACCGCGCGCTGCGCAAGGGCGACCGGTTCAGCGTCGTGTATGAATCGCTCGAAGCCGACGGGGAACCGCTGCGTGCCGGGCGCGTGCTCAGCGCCGAATTCGTCAACGACGGCAAGACCTTTCAGGCGCTTTGGTTCCAGGAAGCGGGCAAGAAAGGCCAGTACTACGACTTCAGCGGCAAGAGTCTGCAGCACGCCTTCCTCGCGTCACCGCTCGCTTTCTCGCGCGTCACCAGCGGTTTTTCGCTGCGCTTTCATCCAATCCTGAAGCAGTGGCGGGCACATACCGGGGTCGACTACGGAGCCCCCACCGGCACCCCCGTCCGCGCCGTCGGCGACGCGCAGGTGGAATTTGCCGGCGTCCAAAACGGCTATGGCAACGTCGTCATCCTGCGCCACCGCAACGGTGCCCAGACGGTCTACGCGCACCTCAGCCGCATCTTCGTTCGCGTGGGGCAATCGATCAGCCAGGGGGAGACCGTCGGCGCGGTCGGCGCGACCGGCTGGGCCACGGGCCCGCATCTGCACTTCGAGTTCCGCGTCAACGGCCGCCCGGAAGACCCGCTGAAGATCGCGCGCACGGCCGAGGCGGTACCCGTCTCACCCGCGGCTCGCCCGGCGTTCGAGCAGGTCGCCCGCACCATGCGCATCAACCTGCGCGCGGCCGACGGCTACGACCTCGCCGCGGCGCAGTAAGCACCGAACGACGGCATCCCCGGTGCCCCACGCGGCGCGCTACATCGGCCTGATGTCGGGCACCTCCGTCGATGGCGTCGACGGCGTGCTGCTGCGCTTTGACGACCCGGGAGAGCACGCCCCGCTCGAGCTTCTGGGTTCGGCCTCGGTTCCGATGCCGCAGAGCCTACGCGCCCAGTGGCTCGAACTGCAGCACGCCGGCGACAACGAACTGCACCGCGCGGCCCTCGCCGCCAATGCCCTCAGCCGCCTTTACGCCGAGGTCGTGGCACGGCTGCTCGAGTCGAGCGGCTGCAGCGCAGAGGACATCGTGGCCATCGGCGCTCATGGGCAAACCGTGCGCCACCAGCCCGGCGCCCACGACGGCGTCGGCTATACGCTGCAATTGCAAAACCCTGCGCTGCTCGCTGAGCTCACGGGCGTGACCGTCGTGGCCGACTTTCGCAGCCGCGACGTCGCCGCCGGCGGCCAGGGAGCACCGCTCGTGCCCCGGTTTCACCGCGCGCTCTTCGGGCAGTCTCGAAGCGCTTTGGCGGTGCTCAACCTCGGCGGCATGGCCAACCTCTCGGCCTGGACCGCCCCCGAGGGCGCACTCATCGGCTTTGACTGCGGGCCCGCCAACGTGCTGATGGACGCGTGGTGCCAGCAGCACACGGGCGCACCCTACGACGCGCAGGGCTCATGGGCCCGCCAAGGCCGCGTGCATGCGGGTTTGCTCGCGTCGATGAAGTCCGACCCCTACTTCGATGCGCCGCCACCCAAGAGCACCGGACGCGACCGCTTCAACCGCGCTTGGCTGCAGCACCACCTCGAGCGCGCGGGCGCGGGGGTCACACCCGTCGATGTTCAAGCCACGCTGCTGGAACTCACTGCGCAAACCTGCTCCGAGGCCTGCCGTCGACACGCGCCTCATGCCGAGGCGCTCGTGGTCTGCGGGGGCGGCGCATGCAACGATCGACTGATGGAGCGGCTGGGCCATCTGCTCGCCCCGATGCCCGTGCGCAGCAGCGCCGAGCACGGCTTACCGCCGCAATGGGTCGAGGCGGCGGCTTTTGCTTGGCTGGCGCGCCAGACCATCGAGGGTCGGCCCGGCAACGACCCCCGGGTCACCGGGGCGCGCGGACCGCGGATCCTCGGGGCGATTTACCCGCGCTGAGGCGACGTCGGCAAGCGACGGCGGCGATCAGGAGGTCGAGAACGACGAGCCGCAGCCGCAGGTCGTCGTGGCATTCGGGTTGCGGATGACGAACTGAGCGCCTTGCAGATCTTCTTTGTAGTCGATCTCGGCACCCACGAGATACTGGTAGCTCATCGCGTCGATGAGCAGCGTGACGCCATTCTTGGTCATCACGGTGTCGTCGTCGTTGATGATCTCGTCGAAGGTGAATCCGTACTGGAAGCCCGAGCAGCCGCCCCCTTGGACGAAGACCCGCAGTTTCAGATCGGGATTGCCCTCCTCGGCGATCAAATCGGCCACTTTGGCCGCGGCGGCGTCGGTGAAGATGATGGGGTCTGGGGGTGTCTGAGGCGCAGCAACAGCAGGGGCGGTGGATTCGGCAACTTCACTCATCGGAAGGCTCCCGGAAACGATAAAGGGCCCACATGGTAGCGCAATGCACCGCGGCGGAAAGATCCCGCCGCCTTTGGCGCCTGTGCGGGTGGGGACATTCGGCTCCAGCAGGGAAACGAGGCCCCAAAAGACAAAGCCGCGGCAGACGTATCGTCCACTGCGGCTTGCAGCCTTCGTTCCAACGGGGGCCAAGCCCCCGGGAAAATCAGCGCTTGGAGAACTGCTTCGCGCGACGGGCCTTGCGCAGACCGACCTTCTTACGCTCGACCTCACGGGCGTCGCGGGTGACGAAGCCGGCCTGGCTCAGCACGGGCTTGAGCGTCGCGTCGTAGTCGATGAGCGCACGGGTGATGCCGTGGCGCGTCGCGCCGGCCTGACCCGACTCACCGCCGCCGTGCACATTGACCTGGATGTCGAAGGTTTCGACATGGTTGGTCAAAAACAGCGGCTGCTTGGCGATCATGATGGACGTCTCGCGACCGAAATAGTCCTTGATGTCCTTGCCGTTGATCGTGATCTTGCCGGAGCCTTTTTTCAGAAACACACGGGCGACGCTCGATTTGCGACGGCCGGTGCCATTGTTCCATTCACCAATCATCTCGAGGCTCCTCAGATTTCCAGCACTTTGGGCTGTTGTGCGGTATGCGGATGCTCGGCGCCGCCGTACACCTTGAGCTTCTTGATCATGGCGTAGCCCAGCGGCCCCTTGGGCAGCATGCCCTTGACGGCTTTCTCGAGCGCACGGCCCGGATGCTTGGCTTGCATGTCGCGGAAGTTGGTGGCCTTGATGCCGCCCGGGAAACCGGAGTGACGGTAGTAGACCTTGTCGGTCTCCTTGGTGCCGGTGACGCGCAGCTTGGCTGCGTTGATGACGACAATGTAGTCGCCGGTATCGACGTGAGGCGTGTAAATGGCCTTGTGTTTGCCGCGCAAACGGAGAGCAACTTCACTGGCTACTCGTCCGAGGACCTTGTCGGTCGCGTCAATCACAAACCACTCGTGCGTCACGTCAGCGGGTTTTGCGCTGAACGTTTTCATGAGTTTGCTCTTTCGAGGTGGTTTGTCGGACTCTTTTCCACGGTCGGCGTTCTTCTTCCGAGAACCTCTTAGGTGGGGTTGAAGCCTCTGGCCTGGCGGCAGGGACTTCCTTCGCCGCGGAGTCACGGATTCGCTGCGAAGCCCGACATTATATGAAATTCGGCCGTCCGTGCCCGCCTCGGGCTACCATGGCGGCATGTTCAGTTATCGCCACGCCTTTCACGCCGGCAATCATGCCGACGTCCTCAAACACCTCGCGCTCATCGCCACCATGCGGCATTTGCTGCGCAAGCCGACACCTGTGCTGCTGGTGGACACGCATGCAGGCGCCGGGCTCTACCGGCTCGACAGCGACTTTGCGCAAACCGCCGGCGAAGCCGCCGATGGCATCGTGCGTCTCTGGGAGGCGGCCGCCGCCAGGCCTGCGGCAGATCCAGGCGCCGCAGAGGACGCCCTGGCGGACTATCTGCAGATGATCGCGTCCTTCAACCCCGACGGCCAGCTCCGCTATTACCCCGGCTCGCCCTTCATCCTGCAGCGCCTCATGCGCAGCGAAGGCGGTGACCGGCTCAAGCTGTTTGAACTGCATCCCACCGACAGTCGGGCGCTGTCCCGAAACATCGCGCAGCTCAAGCCAGGCCGCAGCGTCAGCGTCCTGCGCCAGGACGGCTTCGAGGGGCTGCGCGCGTCGCTGCCCCCGCCACCGGCCGGTACCGGGCCGCGCCGCGCATTGGTGCTGATCGACCCGAGCTACGAAATCAAGAACGACTACGCACGCGTGGCCGACGCCATCGCAGACAGCCTCAAGCGCTTCGCCACCGGCACCTATCTCGTCTGGTACCCGATCATCCCGCGGCCTGAGGCGCATGAACTGCCCCGGCGCCTCAAGACCTTGAGCCATCAGGCCCGTCGCCCCTGGCTGCACGCGACGCTGTCGATCGGTGCGGCGTCGACGCCCGCCACGGCCGCGGTGCAGCCCGGCGAGCCGCGCCGCCCCGGACTGCGTGCGAGCGGCCTGTGGGTCATCAACCCGCCGCACACGCTCAAGCCCGCCCTCCAGGCAGCTCTGCCGCGCGTGCTGGCCGCCCTGGGTCGCGGCAGCGGCAAAGGATACACGCTCGAAAACGGCGACTGAAGCAAAGGCTCAGCACCGTGCAACCGATGCACCCCAAAGACCGCATCGGGACAAACCCGAATTAACCGACCGACCGGTCGGTTAATCGATATACTGCGCTCCTCGCCCGCCGTCCGTGGGCGCAGGAGACGCGCATGTACACCCAATCGTTCAATGTCCGTGACGCCGGCGAAGAAGCCGGGCTCAAGGCCGTCGCGCCGCCGCTGAGCCAGGCCGAAGCCGAGTTGCAGGCCCGCTTCGATGCACGCATCGACGCCGACGAAAAAATCGAGCCCCGCGACTGGATGCCCGAGGGCTACCGCAAGACGCTGGTGCGGCAGATCAGTCAGCACGCGCACAGCGAGATCGTCGGCATGCTGCCCGAGGGCAATTGGATCAGCCGCGCCCCGAGCCTCAAGCGCAAGGCGATCCTGATCGCCAAGGTGCAGGACGAAGGCGGCCACGGCCTGTACCTTTACAGCGCCGCCGAGACGCTGGGCACGAGCCGCGAGCAGATGCTCGACGCCCTGCACAGCGGCCGCGCCAAGTACAGCTCCATCTTCAACTACCCCACGCTCAACTGGGCCGACGTGGGCGTGATCGGCTGGCTGGTCGACGGCGCGGCCATCATGAACCAGATTCCGCTCTGCCGCTGCTCCTATGGCCCTTACGCGCGCGCGATGATCCGCGTCTGCAAAGAGGAGAGCTTCCACCAGCGCCAGGGCTACGAAGCGCTGCTGGTGATGATGCAGGGCACGCCGGAGCAGCGCGCCATGGTGCAAGACGCGGTCAACCGCTGGTGGTGGAAGTGCCTGGCCATGTTCGGCCCACCCGACGCCGACAGCCCGCACAGCGCGCAAGGCATGCGCTGGGGCATCAAGCGCATCAGCAACGACGATCTGCGGCAGAAGTTCATCGACGCCACGGTACCGCAGGCCGAGGTCTTGGGCGTGACGCTGCCCGACCCCGACCTCAAATGGAACCCCGAGCGCGGCCATTACGACTACGGCGCGATCGACTGGGATGAATTCTGGGCCACCGTCAACGGCAACGGCCCGTGCAACAAGGAGCGGCTCGCCACGCGCGTGGCCGCTTGGGAAGAAGGCCGCTGGGTGCGCGAAGCCGCGCTCGCCCACGCCGAGAAGCAACGGCAACGCACCCTGAAGGAGGCCGCATGAGCCCAGAGACGAAAGCCGCAGCGCCCGCCCTGCGCGACTGGCCGTTGTGGGAAGTGTTCATCCGCAGCAAGCAGGGGTTGGAGCACAAGCATTGCGGCAGCCTGCATGCCGCCGATGCGCAACACGCGCTGCAGATGGCGCGCGATGTCTACACCCGCCGGCAGGAGGGCGTGAGCATCTGGGTGGTGCCGTCGGCGGCCATCGCCGCGAGCGACCCCTCCGACAAAGACAGCTACTTCGACCCAGCGGCCGACAAGATCTACCGCCATCCGACTTTTTACGAAATCCCCGAACAAGTGGGGCACATGTGATGGACGCGGCGCTCGCAACCACCACCGCCACGGCGCCGGTGGACTACCTGCTGCACCTGGCCGATAACGCGCTCGTGCTCGGCCAGCGCAATGCCGAATGGTGCGGCCACGGCCCGGTCATCGAGGAAGACCTTTCGATGGCCAACAACAGCCTGGACCTCATCGGCGAAGCGCGGCTGCTCTATCAACTCGCCGCCGATCGCATCAACGGCGATGCCGCCGCGTCCGCGCGCTTTGCGCACCTGCGCGGCGCACGGGTGGATGGCGCCGTCACCGAAGACACCCTCGCCTACTTCCGGGACACCGCCGAATTCCGCAACTACACGCTGCTCGAACTGCCGCACAGCCCGCCGCGCGCGGCCACCCACGCGGCTCTGCGCGACTACGCCACGACGATCGTGCGCAACTTCCTCTACAGCGCGCTGATGCTCGGCGTCTGGGATCGCCTGGCCCGTGGCGCCGATCCTGCACTGGCCGGCATCGCGGCGCGCGCGGTCAAAGAAGTGCAATACCACTACCGCCACGCGCGGGACTGGCTGGTGCGCTTCGGCGACGGCACGGCCGAGTCGCATGCCCGCGCGCAAGCGGCCATCGACCACCTCATGCCCTACACCGAAGAATTCTGGAGCCCGAGCGAGGCGGAAGCCGCCGCGCGGCGCGCAGGCACCGGGGTCGATGGGGTGGCGCTGCGCGGCGAGTGGGAGGCGCGGGTCGATGACGCGCTGCTCGAAGCGACGCTGCAGCGCCCGGCTCCGCACCAGGGCTATGTCACCGAGGGCAAGCACGGCAGGCACTCGGAACACCTCGGTTTTCTGCTGGCCGAAATGCAAAGCCTGGCACGCGCCCACCCGGATGCGCGGTGGTGAGTCGCAAGGCCCGATGAACCTCGCGCCCGCCATGACCGAGCTTCACCCCGCACCAGACTTGAGCGCCATCTGGGCTGCACTCGAAGCGCTCACGGACCCGGAGATCCCCGTCGTGACGCTGCGCGAGCTGGGCATCCTGCGCGAGGTACGCCGCGGGGACGACGGCGGGGTCGAGGTCGTCATCACACCCACCTACAGCGGCTGCCCCGCCATGGCCCAGATCGAGGACGACATTCGCTCGACGCTGGCCGCGCTGGGGCTGCCCGTGCGCGTCGTGACCCAGCTCGCGCCCGCCTGGACCACCGACTGGATCACCGAGGCCGCGCGGGAAAAGCTGCGCCAGTACGGCATTGCGCCGCCGAGCGCCTGCACGCCACCGGCTGCGGCCGGCGAACGGGTGCTGCGCTTTGCCGCACGCGCGTCTGCCGAGCCGGTGCCCTGCCCGCGCTGCGGCTCGATGCATACCTCTGAGCTCGCGCATTTCGGCTCGACCGCATGCAAATCGCAGTGGCGGTGCCTCGACTGCCTCGAGCCCTTCGATTACTTCAAACCTTATTGACCCGACCGCCCCACACGGACGCGCGACCGCGCGAGATTTGCACCATGTCTGCCGCTTCCCGCTTTCATGACCTGACCGTTGCGCAGATCCGCCCCGAGGCGGCAGGCTCGGTCGCCATTCGGTTCACCGTCCCGCCCGAGTTGGTGGACACGTTTCGCTTCGAGCCCGGGCAGTACCTGACGCTGCGCGCGACCATCGACGGGCAGGAGGTGCGTCGCAGCTATTCGATCTGCATGGCGCGCAGCGACTACGCACGCACGCACGAGCTCGAAATCGGCATTCGACCGATGGAGGGCGGGCTGTTCTCCAACTGGGCCGCGACGAAGCTGCGCGTGGGCGACACGCTGGGCGTCATGCCGCCGCAAGGGCGCTTCGTTTCGCAGCGCCCGCAGGCCTTGCACCGCGTGGGTTTTGCCGCGGGCTCGGGCATCACGCCGATCCTGTCCATCATGGCCAGCACGCTCGAAGAGCAGCCGCGGTCCAAGTTCACGCTGGTATTTGGCAACCGGCGCATGGACAGCGTGATGTTCAACGAGACGCTGCAAGACCTCAAGGACCGCTACCGCGACCGGCTCACGCTCATCCACATCCTGTCGCGCCAGGCGCAGGAGTCGGATCTGCTGCAAGGCCGTATCGACGCGCAGAAAGTGCGCGACCTCATGGCCACGCTGCTGCCCCCGGGCAGCATGGACGAGGTGTTCATCTGCGGCCCCGAGGCGATGATCGAAGCGACCGAAGGCGCGCTGCTTGCCGCCGGTGTCAGCCCTCGGGCGATCCGCACCGAGCGCTTCACCTCGCCCGCGCTCGAAGCCATGACGCCGGAACACCGCCGCGCCGCGATTGCCGCACATGCACCGGTCGATGCGGGCCCGGTGGCGCTGACGGTGATGCTCGACGGCAAGCCGCATGAACTGCGCATGCACCCCGAGCAGCATGTGCTCGATGTGGCGCTGGCCGCCGGGCTGGACGTGCCCTGGTCGTGCAAGGGCGGGGTCTGCTGCACCTGCCGCGCCAAGGTGCTCGAGGGCAGCGTGCAGATGGACAAGAACTTCACGCTCGAGCGTTGGGAAACCGAGCAGGGCTTCGTGCTCTCTTGCCAAGCCCGTCCGACCTCCGAGCGGCTGACGGTGAGCTACGACGAGCGATGAGGCAACGCGCCGCGCACAAAAAAGCCCGCAGTCGCGGGCTTTTTTATGGCACGGATCACACGCGTTCGAGCGCCTGATCCAAGTCGGCCAGAAGGTCGTCGATGTGCTCGATGCCGATCGACAGGCGGACCATATCGGGGCTCACACCGGCCTTCTTCATTTCTTCGGCGTTGAGCTGGCGGTGGGTGGTCGTGGCTGGGTGGCAGGCGAGCGACTTGGCGTCGCCGATGTTGACGAGCCGGGTGAAGAGCTTGAGCGCGTCCTGGAAGCGCGCGCCGGCGGCCATCGCGTCGTCGGCCTTGAGGCCGAAGCTGATGATGCCCGAGGCGCGGCCACCCATGTACTTGCGCACCAGCGCGTGGTCGCGGTGGTCGGGTAAGCCCGCGTAATTCACCCAAGCGACCTTGGCGTGCGCTTGCAGGTGACGCGCCACCTGCAGCGCGTTTTCGCAGATCCGGTCCATGCGCAGCGCGAGCGTCTCGATGCCCTGCAGGATCTGGAAAGCGTTGAAGGGCGAGAGCGCCGCGCCCATGTTGCGCAAGGGCACGACGCGGGCACGCCCGATGTAGGCCGCTGGGCCCAGCGCCTCGGTGTAGACCACGCCGTGGTAGCTCACATCGGGCTCGTTGAGGCGCTTGAACCGCGCTTTGTGTTCAGCCCAGGGAAACTTGCCGCTGTCGACGATGGCGCCGCCGATACTGGTGCCGTGCCCGCCGAGGTATTTGGTGAGGGAATGCACGACGATGTCGGCGCCGTACTCGAAGGGGCGGCACAGCGCGGGGCTGGGCACGGTGTTGTCGACGATGAGCGGCACGCCTGCGGCATGGGCGACGGCGGCGAGCGCGCCGATGTCGGTCACGTTGCCCAGCGGGTTGCCCACCGATTCGCAATAGATGGCCTTGGTGCGCTCGTCGATGAGCGCGGCAAAGGACGCCGGGTCGCGCGGGTCGGCAAAGCGCACGGTGATGCCCTGCTGCGGCAGCGTGTGCGCAAACAGGTTGTAGGTGCCGCCGTAGAGCGTGCTGGCCGAGACGATGTTGTCGCCCGCCTCGGCGATGGTCTGAATCGCGTAGGTGATGGCCGCCATGCCCGAGGCGACAGCGAGCGCCCCGATGCCGCCTTCGAGCGCGGCCAGGCGCGCCTCGAGCACCGCGTGGGTGGGGTTCATGATGCGGCTGTAGATGTTGCCGGGCACCTTGAGGTCGAACAGATCCGCCCCGTGCTGCGTGTCGTCGAACGCATAGGCCACGGTCTGGTAGATCGGCACGGCCACGGCCTTGGTGGTGGGGTCGGGGCTGTAGCCGGCGTGGACGGCGAGGGTTTCGAGTTTCATGAGGGACTCCGGTTGCGATGCGGGAACCAAGCGGCGGAGGCGCCGCCGAAAAACCGCGCCATGATGCCAGGGCGCGCGGGAAGGCGGAAATACGGATCGGTTGTTTGCTTATTCAACCGAAATCCGGCAGTTGGGCGCGCCCAGACCGAGCCGGCGCAGGATCTCGACGGTGGCCGCGCTTTGGTTCATGGTGTAGAAGTGCAGCCCCGGCGCGCCACCCGCGCGCAGCCGCTCGTACAGCGCGGTGACGACATCGAGCCCGAAGGCCCGGATGGCTGCGACATCGTCGCCGTAGCCCTGCAGGCGCAGCCGCACCCAGCGCGGCACCGCGGCACCGCAGGCGTCGGAGAAGCGCAACAGCTGCGTGGCGCTCGTGATCGGCATGATGCCGGGAACGATGGGCACGTCCACGCC
>NZ_JAEMQB010000051.1:0-6607 GCF_022759015.1 Tibeticola sp.
ACCTTAGAAAAACGCTTGCAGACCCGTCCGTGCGCGGCCGAGGATGAGGGCGTGGATGTCGTGGGTGCCTTCGTAGGTGTTGACGGTTTCCAGGTTGATCATGTGGCGGATCACGTGGTATTCGTCATGGATGCCGTTGCCGCCGTGCATGTCGCGTGCCATGCGGGCGATGTCGAGCGCCTTGCCGCAGGAATTGCGCTTGATCAGACTCACCATCTCGGGTGCGGCCTTGCCCTCGTCCATCAGCCGGCCCACGCGCAGGCAGGCTTGCAGGCCGATGGCGATTTCGGTCTGCATGTCGGCAAGTTTTTTCTGGATCAGCTGGTTTTGCGCCAGTGGCCGGCCGAACTGCTGGCGCTCCAGCGTGTATTGACGGGCGCGCAGCCAGCAGTCTTCCGCCGCGCCCAGCGCGCCCCAGGCAATGCCGTAGCGCGCCTTGTTGAGGCAGCCAAACGGGCCTTTGAGGCCGGCGACATTGGGCAGCAGATTTTCGGCGGGAACGAAGACCTCGTCCATCACGATCTCGCCGGTGATGCTGGCGCGCAGGCTCATCTTGCCCTCGATCTTCGGTGCCGAGAGGCCTTTCATGCCTTTTTCGAGGATGAAGCCGCGGATGCTCTCCTGCCCGCCCACCTGGCCGGAGGCGTCTTCGAGTTTGGCCCAGACCACGAACACATCGGCAATCGGCGCATTGGTGATCCACATCTTTTGTCCGCGCAGCACATAGCCGCCGTCGACCGGCTTGGCACGGCTGAGCATGCTGGCCGGATCGGAGCCGTGGTTGGGCTCGGTCAGGCCGAAACAGCCCACCCACTCGCCGCTGGCGAGCCGCGGCAGGTATTTCTGCCGCTGGGCCTCGCTGCCATAGGCGTGGATCGGGTGCATGACCAGCGAGCTCTGCACGCTCATGGCGCTGCGGTAGCCGCTGTCGACGCGCTCGACCTCGCGCGCAATGAGGCCGTAGCTCACATGGTTGAGGCCCGCGCAGCCGTAGCCCTCGATCGTCGGGCCGAGAAAGCCCATGGTGCCGAATTCGTTCATGATCTCGCGGTCGAAGCGCTCATGCCGCGCGGCCATCAGCACGCGCGGCTGCAGTTTGTCTTGGCAAAAGGCGTGCGCGGCCTCCGCGATGGCGCGCTCGTCGTCGCTCAACTGCTCGGTCAGCAGCAGGGGGTCGGCCCAGGGGAAGGCGGTTTTCATGCGGGGGCTCCTCGAGGTGAAACAGGGTCAAAGATGGCTGGTGTTGGCGCGGACTTCATCGAGGCTCGTCAGACCCTGGAGGACCTTGAGGATGCCGTCTTGCCGCAGGGTGCGGAAGGCGCCCGCGCGCATCGCCGCATGTTGGATCTGCTGCGGGGCGCCGCGCTGCTGGATCAAGCGGCGGATTTCCAGGTTGACGCGCAGCAGCTCATGTAGCCCCACCCGGCCCCGATAGCCGGTGTGGTTGCACGCGGGGCAGCCGGGGCTGCGGTGATGCCGCAGCGGTGATTCGCTGCCGAGTTGTGTCTGCCAGTCCTGCCGTACCGCCTGAGCGGTCGGTCGCAGGTCGTCGGGGAAGCCCAGCAGGTAGTCGTCGACCAGTTCGGTCAGCATCTCGGCACTCAGCGGTTCTGCCACGCGGCAGTCTGGACACAGACGGCGCACCAGGCGCTGCGCGAGCACCGCGAGCAGCGAGTCCGAGAAATTGAAGGGGTCCATCCCCATGTCGAGCAGCCGCGTGACCGTCTCGGGCGCGCTGTTCGTGTGTAGCGTCGACAGCACCAGGTGGCCGGTCAGCGACGCCTCGACCGACATGTGCGCGGTTTCGATGTCGCGGATTTCACCGACCATGATCACATCGGGGTCGGCGCGCAGAAAGGCGCGCAAGGCTTTGGCAAAGGTCCAGTCGATCTTGGGGTTGACCTGAACCTGACGCAGATCCGGATTGGTGATTTCCACCGGGTCTTCGGCGGTCCAGATTTTCCGCTCCGGCGTGTTGATGTGCTGCAGCAAGGAGTGCAAGGTCGTCGTCTTGCCCGAACCCGTCGGGCCGACGCACAGAATCATGCCGTAGGGCCGTTCGACCGCTTCGCGCAGCGTGGCCAGATTCGCCGGCGCGAGGCCCAGCTCCTGCAGCGGAACGGGCTTGGCCGACGCCAGAATGCGCAAGACCACGTCCTCGGCGCCGCCGAAGGTGGGAATGGTGGCCACCCGCAGCTCGATGTTTTGCCCCGGCACGAAGCGCGCGAAGTTGATCTTGCCGTCCTGAGGCTTGCGCCGCTCGGAGATGTCGAGGTCGCACATGATCTTGATGCGTGCGACGATCGCGGCGCGGTAGGTGTGCGGCAACTCCATGTAGGGTTCGAGCCGCCCATCCTTGCGCAGCCGAATGCGCACCTTGCGCCGGTTCGGAAAGGTCTCGATGTGGATGTCCGAGGCCCCTTGCTGGTGCGCCTCGATGATCAGGGTGTGGATCAGCCGCACGAGCTGGTTGTCGCTCTGCTCGATCAGCGGCTCGTGCTCCTCGTCGGCGGGCGCTTCGAACTGTTCGAGCTGCTCGAGCAGCTCGCCGGCCTTGAACGCGGCGGCGTCGTCGGGCCATTCGACGACGCCTGGGGCGACTTCGGGCGCACCGCCCAGCCGGCGGTAGACCTCGGCGATGTCCCGCTCTTGAATGGGCGCGGCAGCCAACGCCGCGACGACCTTGGCCTGAGTCGCAAATTCGATTTCATCGAGCACGCCCTGGCGGGTCGGGTCGTCGCTGGCGATGATGAGCGTGCCCGAGCGCCACAACAGCGGCACGATGCGCAGACGTCGGGCCAGCGCAAACGGCACCCGCCGTACCGCTTCGGCATCGATCGGGAACTGCTTCAGGTCGACGATGGGGTAGCCCATCTTGCGCGCCAGCGCCACCTGCAGGTCATGGCGCGAGAGCTGCCCCGAACGCACCAGGATTTCGCCCAGCGGCACGCTGCGCTCGGTTTTTTGCCGCTCCAGCGCTTCTTCGAGCTGTTCGGGCGTGATCATGCCCAGACCGGTCAAGGCCTCGCCCAGACGCACGAGGGGCATGCGCGCCTGCGCCTCCAGCGCCTCGAGGAGTTGCTCCGGCGTGACGATTTTTTCGCTGACGAGATAGTCGCCGAGCTTTCTTTGCCGCAGGCGGTCCTGCTCCTGCAAGGCTTGCTCGACCTGGGCGGGCGAAACCACCTTCTGCGCCACCAGCACTTCACCCAGAGCCGCCCCGATCTGCGCCTGAGCAATCACCCCCCGCGGGATGAACACGCGGCGCACGCGGTCGTGCTCGTCGATGGGCTCGAACAGGAACAGGCCTTGCGGCGTGTCCGTGTGTCCGATCGTTTCCCCCTCGAACACCGTCTCATCCCTCAGCCGCACGCGGTAGGGCAAACGGGCGCGGTATTCGACCAGTTGCGCCTGGGGCCCGGAGCTCGCAGACAGATGGTCCGGGCTCAGCGGCGTGAGGATGCGCAGTCGGCGGAACATGGAGAACTGCACCGGCAGGCGCGCACGCGAAGGCGGAACGCGTATCCAGGCCGTCT
Source organism: Tibeticola sp. (assembly GCF_022759015.1). Lineage (NCBI taxonomy): Bacteria > Pseudomonadati > Pseudomonadota > Betaproteobacteria > Burkholderiales > Comamonadaceae > Tibeticola > Tibeticola sp. The sequence continues at coordinate 3,537 of NZ_JAEMQB010000051.1, forward strand.
CGGCCAGCGGATCGAAGCCCACCAGCAGGCAGCGGCGGGTCTGGCCGTTCAAGCCTTCGACCTCACACTCCCATTCCCCCTCGACGCCTTCGGCCTGCGCGTAGCTGGCAAAAGGCGGCAAGGGCCACTCGATCGTGGGGGCAGGCGCGGCGGTCGTCATCGGGGCTTCAGGCGGGCACATCGGCGGGGGTGGAGCAGGGCAGGCGCTGCGCGATTATGATGGCCGACACCCTGTTCTGCCCAGCCTAGCGTTGATTGAAAACCCCATGAACACACCGCAGCCCCTGACGCCTTCCGAGCCGCAAACCCTGGTGCTCGGCGGCGGCTGTTTTTGGTGCACGGAAGCCGTGTTCAAAGAGGTGCGCGGGGTGCTCGATGTCGAGTCCGGCTACAGCAATGGCCAGGTCGAGCGGCCGAGCTACGAAGAGGTGTGCAGCGGGCGCACCGGTTGCGTCGAGGTGGTGCGCGTCGTCTACGACCCGGCGCAGGTGTCCACACGCGAGTTGCTCGAGGTGTTTTTTCTCATCCACGACCCCACCACGCTCAACCGACAGGGGCATGACGTGGGCACGCAGTACCGCAGCGGCATCTACTACACCACGCCCGAGCAGCGCGCAGTCGCCGAAGCGCTGATCCGTGAGATGAGCCAAGACCATCTCTACCCAGCCCCCATCGTCACCGAGGTACTGCCGCTGGCGAACTATTGGCCGGCCGAGGCGTACCACCAGGACTACTTCGAAAAGCATCCCACGCAAGGCTATTGCCTCGCCGTCGCCGCGCCCAAGCTGGCCAAGTTCCGCCAGACCTTCGCGCGGCTGGCGCGCTGAAAGCCAGGGCAACGCTGAATCAATCCCGCTGAACGAGGGATTCGCGCGCAAGCCAGCGCGCCCGCGCGTGCGGCCACAGGATGATGAGCGCGAGCCCCAGCAGCACCAAGGCGGCCGCGCCGAGTTTCCATGGTGGCAGCGGCTCGCCGAGCCAAAACGCCGAGGCACCCATGCCGAACAGCGGCACCAGCAAAGCCAGTGGCGCGACCGACGCCGCCGGGTGTCGCGACAGCAGCCAGTTCCAAGCGCCGTAGCCAAACAGCGTGTTGCCCAGCGCCTGCCAGGCCACCGCCGCCCAGGCAGCGGCCGAGGCGTGCTGCACACCGGTCCACAGTGCTTGCGGACCCTCGAACACGAGTGAGAGCAGCGCCAGCGGCGGCGCGGCAAAGGCGCTGCTCCAGCCCATGAAGCCCAGCATGTCCACGCGCCCGGCTGACTTCGCCACCAAGTTGGCGCAGGCCCAGAAAAACGCCGCCAGCAACACCAGCGCGAGGCCCAGCACGCTGAGCGTTGCATCCACATGCCCGGCAATCAAACCGAGTCCGCCGACCGCGCAGAGCAAGCCCACGATCTGGTAGGTCCGAACCCGCTCGCCGTGCAGCAGCATCGATAGACCAATGGTGAAAAACACCTGCACTTGGATCACCAGCGAGGCAAGCCCCGGCGTGATGTGCCCGCGCATGGCCAGAAACAGCAACCCGAACTGCCCCACGCCCAGCAGCACCCCGAACGCACCGAGCGTGCGCCAGCGCACGGCGGGCCGACGGATGAACAGCATCCACGGCAGCGCCGAGGCGGCAAAGCGCAGCGCGGCGAAAGCCAGCGGCTCGAAGGCATCGAGCCCGTAGCGGATGACGACGAAGTTCGTGCCCCAAACCGCGACGACGGCGAGGGCGAGCAACAGATGGGTCCAGGGCATGCGCAGGGCGTTCGGCGGGAGGGGTGAGCGCGCAGTGTAGGTGGTCTGGGCGGGCAACGCGGAATCCGTTCCCGAGATGCGCGGCGCACGACGGGGTGGATTAGCATTGCCGGTCATGATCGAGACCCAAGACCTTGGCTACCAGTACCCCGGTGGCGGGGTGCTGCGCTTTCCCGATGTGCGGCTGCCCCAGGGCGGCACGCTGTTGCTGCGCGGCCCCTCGGGCAGCGGCAAGTCCACCTGGCTGGCGCTGGCGGCGGGGCTGCGTCGACCCAGCTGCGGTGAAATCATCGTTGCGGGGCAGGCTTTGTCGGGGCTCACGCCGCGCGCGCTCGACGCCTGGCGCGGCGCGCAGGTCGGTGTGCTGCCGCAGCGGCTGCACTTGAGCGCCGCGCTCTCCGTGCGCGAGAACCTGGCGCTGGTCTATTGGGCGGCGGGGCTGCCCAGCGATGAGGCGGCCATCGACGCGGCCCTGGCGGCGCTGGGCCTCTCGGCGCTAGCGGCGCGGCTGCCGCGCGAACTGTCGGTGGGTCAGGCGCAGCGCGTGGCGCTGGCGCGGGCCATGCTGCGCCGACCGCGGGTGCTCTTGGCCGACGAGCCGACCGCGAGCCTCGACGACGCCGCCTGCGCCGAGGCGCTGGGGCAGCTTGCCGCGACCGCGCAACGCTGTGGGGCGACCTTGGTCATCGCCACCCACGACGCCCGCGTGCATGCGGCCTGGCCCGACGCGCGGGTGCTGTCCTTCGCGCCGGTGTCGGGCGATGTGGCATCGGGCGGCTTCGCCCCCGTCCAGCGGGAGGCGGCATGAGCACGCTGCGACTCGCCTGGCGCAACCTGTGGGCGCAGCCGCTCACCGGAGTGCTCAACCTACTGCTGCTGACGCTCGGGCTGGTGTCGGTGGGGTTCGTGCTGCTCGCGCGCGGCGCACTCGAACAGGCGTTCCAGCGCGACCTCTCGGGCATCGACCTGGTGGTGGGCGCCAAGGGCAGCCCCATGCAGCTCATTCTCTCGGGCGTGTTCCATATCGACCAGCCCACGGGCAATGTGGCGCTCTCGGAGGTCGAGGCGCTCGAGCGCCAGCCGCTGGTGGCCGAGGTGATTCCGCTCTCGCTCGGGGATACAGTGGGCGGCTTTCGCATCGTCGGCACTACGCCGGCTTACCTGGCCCACTACCAGGCCAGTTTCGCGCAGGGCACCGTGTGGTCTGCGCCGATGCAGGCGGTGCTGGGCGCACAGGCGGCGGCGCGGCTGGGGCTGGGCGTGGGACAGCGCTTCGTGGGCGTGCACGGGCTGGGCGGCGGCGGTCACGCCCATGCGGCATCGCC
>NZ_JAEMQB010000047.1:0-4235 GCF_022759015.1 Tibeticola sp.
CAGTTCCAGAAGAACGTGTGGTTCCAAACCTGAGCGGCATTGTTGTAGATGCCTCCCGGCGGCGCGGTCTTGACGATTTCCTCCAGCGATTTGTTCTCGAATTCCGTACCCTTTTGCAGGTTGTTCAGATTCACCACGTAGCCGTTGTGGTGCTTGCCGTGGTGGTAGTCGAGGGTTTCCTCGCTGTAGTACGGAGCCAGCGAATTCTTGGGAAATGGCAGGGGTGGCAGTGCATGTTCCATGGAACCTCCAATGATGTGAAGAAAAGTCGCGAGACTGATTGTAGGAATTCAGGAAGCCACGCGTGCGCTCACGGTCATGTCCGCAGCTCCGTCGGCCAGCTGCGCACGAACCTTCTGGCCCGGCTGCAGGTCGGCGACCCGGGTGTAGACCCGGTCGGGATCCACGGGATCACTGAGCAACGCGTAGCCGCGGGCCAGCACGGCGCGCGGATCGATGGCCTGCAGACGCAAGTTCAGGCGGTGCAATCGCTCGGATTCCTGCTGGAGAGCACGTGCCGCCGCGGTGGGCAGAGCGCGGTCGAGGGCTTCAAGCCGCAGGGCACGACGCTCGACGGCCCGCATCAGCCCAAATCGCAGCCGCTGCGCCAGCGCCTGCAAGCGCTGCTGCTCGCGGACCACGCGTCCCGAGGGACGGCCGAGCCGAGCGGTCAACAGATCCAAGCGTTGCGCGTGCACGTCGAGCTGTCTGAAGACGGCCTGTTCGATCCGCTGCTGCAGCGCTTGCAGCGCATTCATCCATTGCTCCCTGGGCGGAGCGACCCACTCGGCTGCGGCGGTCGGCGTCGGGGCTCGGACATCGGCGACGAAGTCGGCGATCGTGAAATCGGTCTCATGGCCGACGCCGGAAATCACCGGCACCGGACTGCGAGCCAGCGTCCGCGCCAGTTGTTCGTCATTGAAGGCCCATAGATCCTCGAGCGAGCCACCCCCCCGCACCAGCAAAATCAGATCGATCGGCGGCTGCCCCTTTTGGCCGATGTGCGCATAAAGCCGCTCCAGCGCCGCCATGAGCTCAGGTGCGGCTTGCGCGCCTTGAACCGAAGCCGGCGAGAACAAGACCGGAACGTGCGGAACGCGGCGTCTCAAGGTGGTGATGACATCATGCAGGGCGGCGGCGCCCGGTGAAGTCACGAGACCGACGCCGCGCGGCCACGGCGGCACGACGCGCTTGCGGGCGGCATCGAACAGGCCTTCGGCCTCGAGCCGGGCCCTAAGCCGCAAAAATTGTTCGAAGAGCGCCCCTTGCCCGGCGCGTCGGATGTCTTCAACGATGAGTTGCAGGTCTCCACGCGCCTCGTAAACGCCCAGACGGCCATAGACCTCGACCGAATCGCCATCGCGCGGCGCAAAGCTCAAGGCCGCCGCATGCCGGCGAAACAGGGCGCAGCGAATCTGGGCCTCGGCGTCCTTCAAGGAAAAATAGCAGTGCCCACTCGATGCCCGCGTGAAGCCACTGATCTCTCCGCGAACTCGAACCGGATTGAAGCGCGCAGCCAAGGCATCGGCAGCTGCGCGGCACAAGCCCGCGACATCCCAGACCCACGCCGACCCGACCGTTGCCCCGTCCGCTTCAATCATGGGAGCACCCCATGTCCATTTTGCGCCGGCCCGAGACCCAAAGTCGTCCACAGCGCAGCCACTGCGAGGCGGATGACGCGCTCACCCGAAGGGCAGACACAGGGCATCCGTAAGTCATTGTTTTATCTAGTTCAATGGAGTGAAGAAAGGGGAAATCGAGCGCAGTGCCACGGTTTGCGCCAAAAGTCAAAGCCTTGTTCAGCGGTTTGCCCACAAAGTTATCCACAAGCCAGGAATCGCCCGCATCGGAGCGCCGACGTTCCCTGAGAGGCTGAGAGGGAATTGGTCATGCCCGCTTTGACACCCAAAAACACGCCAGAGGGCGTTGCAAATGCGCGCCGTAGCCCGAGCTACGGCTGTGCTTTGCGCCTACTCGGGCGCGTTTTGGGGCGCCCCTTCGGGCATGCCCAATTCCCTCTCAGCCTCTGAGCGCGCACCGCCTCGGCTCTGGGGTCTTCCTGAACACGGCCGACCATGGGCTGAGCCATAATCGCCGGAGCCGCTTCCGTAGCGCCGCGCTTTCACGTTGGAGGGAGATTTGCTGTCGATCATACAAGCCGCAGGTTGGCCGATTTGGCCGCTGGTGCTCTGCTCGGTGCTGGCGCTGGCCATTGCGATCGAGCGGGCGGTCAGCCTTCGTGCCGTCAAAGTGGCGCCGGCAACGCTACTGGACGAGGCGATCGCCGTGACCCGAAACGGGCCACCGACGCCGGAGGTGGTCGAGCAACTCGAAAAAAGCTCCGCTTTGGGCGAGGTTCTGGCGGGGCCGCTGCGCGCCTGGCGGGCCAACCCCAAAATGAGCTTGGAAGACCTCCATGCCGCCGCCGAGGTCACGGGGCGCGTCGTCGCCCACCGGCTCGAGCGTTACCTGAGTGCCCTGGCGACCATCGCGTCGGCCGCGCCTCTGCTCGGGCTGCTCGGGACGGTGATCGGGATGATCGAGATTTTCGGCTCGCAGGGCACCGGCGCAGTGGCCGGGGCGACGAATCCGCTGCAGCTCGCGCACGGCATCTCGGTCGCGCTCTACAACACGGCCTTTGGCCTGATCGTCGCGATCCCCTCGCTGATTCTCTGGCGCTATTTCCGAGCCCGGGTCGATGAATACGTGCTGACGCTCGAAGTGGCCGCCGACCGCTTCGTTCGGCATTTGGACACCTGGCGAAAACTCTGAAGCCATGAACTTTCGCCCACGGCACCGCGACGAGCCCGAGATCAACCTGATCCCGTTCATCGACGTCCTGCTCGTCATCCTCATCTTCTTGATGCTGACGACGACCTACAGCAAGTTCACCGAACTGCAATTGCAACTGCCCGTGGCCGACGCCTCCGCCCAGCGCGACTACCCTAAGGAAATCATGGTCACGGTGGCGGCCGACGGGCGCATCCAGGTCAATCAACGTGCCGTGACCGGCCGCAACGTCGATGCGGTCGGCGCGGCCCTGGCGGAGGCGGCAGCGCAGATCGGTCCCGCTGCGGTCGTCATCATCAGCGCAGACGCACGCGCTGCGCACCAGAGCGTCGTCACGGTCATGGAAGCAGCGCGTCGCGCCGGCCTGCCGCGGCTGACCTTTGCGACTCAATCGGCGGCGCGCGCCTCGAACGACGAGTGAGGGGCGAGCGCCCAACGGCGTCGCCGCGTCCCATGAACCACGCACGCGCGCGCTGGCGATCCTGCATCGAAGCCGCCTGGCGCGGCCAGCGGCTGTGCCTGCTCGCGCTGCTGCCGCTGTCGGCGCTCTACGGGGCTCTGTGGCGTATCCGTCGCTGGGCCTACGACCGCGCCTGGCTGCCCAGCGCGCACCCGGGCGGGAAGGTGGTCGTCGTCGGCAATGTCGTCGCCGGAGGCGCGGGGAAAACACCCGTGACCCTGGCCGTGGTCGAACATCTCCGACGAAGAGGCTACTCCGTCGGGCTCATCTCCAGAGGCTACGGTCGGCGCGGGATTCAGGTCGAGGAAGTCACCGCCACCAGCGACGCGAGACAGGTGGGTGACGAGCCCTTGCTGCTGCACCGGCGCACGGGGCTGCCGGTCTTCGTCGGCGCCGATCGGCTGGCTGCGGCGCAAGCGCTGCGGCAAAAATACCCGCAGACCGAGGTGATCGTCTCGGACGACGGGCTCCAACACCTGCGGCTGCGCCGCGACCTCGAGATCTGCGTCTTCGATGCCGGGGGCTTGGGCAATGGACGCCTGCTGCCGGCTGGGCCTCTGCGCGAACCCTGGCCGCGCCCCACAAGTGACGTGCCCATGCTCATCGTCGGCCCCCCGGGTCTGAATCTTCCCCCGCTGGAGCAAAGCGTGCCCGTCCACCGCCGCCTCTCCGACACGGCCGTCAACGCCGAGGGCCAACGGCGCCCCCTCGCCGCCTTGCGCACCCAGCCGCTCGTCGCCGTGGCGGGGATTGCCCACCCCGAGCGATTTTTCGAGGCCCTGCGTGCGCAAGGGCTCACGCTCGCGGAATGCCACGCCCTCCCCGATCACTATGATTTCGGTAGCAACCTTGCGCCATTTTTCGCTGGCAAAGAGATTATTTGTACCGAAAAAGACGCTGTGAAACTGTGGTGCTGGCGGCCCGAGGCCTGGGCGGTGGCGCTCGAAGTCGAACTGCCCGAAGCCTTCTTCGCTGCCATCGACCG
>NZ_JAEMQB010000032.1:0-7035 GCF_022759015.1 Tibeticola sp.
ATCGAGCATCGCCTCACCCGCCCTCGGCGTCCTCAGACCAACGGCATGGTCGAGCGCTTCAACGGCCGCATCGAAGAGGTGCTGCGAAGTCACCACTTCACCAGCGGCGAAGACCTCGAACGCACCATTGCCCGTTACGTCTGGCTGTATAACCATCAACTGCCCCAGGGTGACACTCAAAGGACAAACACCCCTGGCCGCCATGCGACAGTGGTACCAAAACCGGGCAGTGAGGCCACAATTTCGGAGTTTTTCGCGGAGTGCCGGCGTGAGATGGTCAATCGCTGCTATTGAAAATGAAGCGCGATGAGCCCCTCTGACGACGACGCGTTCATGCGGCTGGCGCTCGAGGAGGCGCGGCGCGCCGCCGCGGCCGGCGAGGTGCCTGTGGGTGCGGTGTTGGTGCGCGGCGGCGAGGTGATCGCGCGGGGAGCGAACCGGCCGGTGGGCACGCATGACCCGAGCGCGCATGCCGAGATGGTGGCGCTTCGGGAAGGGGCGGCGCGGCTCGGGAACTATCGGCTCGACGGCTGCACGCTCTATGTCACGCTCGAGCCCTGCGCCATGTGCGCCGGTGCGATGCTGCATGCGCGGCTCGCCCGCGTGGTGTTTGGTGCGGCTGACCCCAAGACCGGCGCGGCGGGCTCGGTGCTGAACCTGTTTGCCGAGCCGCGGCTCAACCACCAGACCGCGGTGCAAGGTGGCGTGCTGGCCGATGCCTGCGGCGCGCTGCTGCGTGGCTTCTTTGCCGAGCGGCGGGCCGCGCAGCGTCTAGCCGCCACACCGCTGCGCGACGATGCCTTGCGCACGCCCGAAGATCGCTTTGCCGACCTGCCGGGCTACCCCTGGGCGCCGCACTACGTGAGCGATCTGCCCGCCTTGGCCGGGCTGCGCCTGCATTACCTCGACGAAGGGCCGCGTGAGGCGCCGCTCACCTGGCTTTGCCTGCACGGTAACCCGACCTGGAGCTACCTCTGGCGGCATTTCATTCCGGTGTTCCTGGCCGCCGGGCACCGGGTGGTCGCGCCCGACCTCATCGGCTTTGGCAAGAGCGACAAGCCCAAGAAAGAAGCCGCGCACCGCTTTGCTTGGCACCGGCAGGTGTTGCTCGAACTCGTCGAGCGTCTGAACTTGCAGCGCGTGGTGCTGACCGTGCAGGACTGGGGCGGTTTGCTCGGGCTGACGCTGCCGATGGCGGCGCCCGAGCGCTACCACGGGCTCTTCGTGATGAACACCCTGCTCGCCACGGAGGAGCGGCCTTTGAGTGACGGCTTTCTCGCCTGGCGTGCGTGGTGCGCGAAGCACCCCGACTACGCGGTGAGCCGGCTGATGGCGCGCTCGGTGCGTGGGTTGTCGGAAGCTGAGTGCGCCGCTTTCGATGCGCCGTTTCCCGACCGGGGCTATCGCGCCGCCCTGCGCGCGTTTCCGCAACGCGTGCCCGAAGCGCCGCACGACGAAGGGGCGGACCTTTGCCGCGCTGCCCAGGCGTTTTGGCGCAGCCAGTGGCGCGGACGCAGTTTCATGGCGGTCGGCCTCCAGGACCCGGTGTTCGGGGAGGCCGTCATGGAACGGCTGCGCAGCGACCTTGTTGGCTGCCCAGATCCTTTGCGCTTGCCGGATGTGGGGCACTTCGTGCCCGAGGCGGGCGCGGCGCTTGCGCGCGCGGCGGTGGCACACTTCGGGCAAGCGAGCCGCAGCGACTGAAGATTGGGCGGCTCGTACATCTGCCGATCCGTCCACCCAGCCCTGAGTCCATGAGCCACATTTACGTTTTTTCGCCTTCGGGTGCGGTGCGCGACCGCGCCGCCTTTCGTCGGGGCGTGCGCCGCCTCGAGGCCCTGGGACATCAGGTAGAGGTCGATCCGGCCGCGCTGGACCGGTATCAGCGTTTCGCGGGTGACGACGCGACGCGCGTCGCTGCCGTGGCGCGCGCGGCGGCCAGTGGCGCCGATGTGGCCTTGATGTCGCGCGGCGGCTACGGCCTGACCCGCATCCTGCCGGACCTGCCCTGGAAGGCCATGGCGAAGGCGGTGGAACGCGGCCTTCGTTTCGTCGGTCACAGCGACTTCACCGCCTTGCAGCTCGGCCTGCTCGCCCGCACGGGCGCATCGAGTTGGGCCGGACCGGGTTTGACCGACGACTTCGGCAGCGAGTCCGAACCCGACGAGATCATGGCCGCGTGCTTCGACGATCTGCTGCTGGGGCAGGGCGAGGGGACGGGCTGGCGCCTGAGCGCCGAGCGCGGTGCTGCTGCCGCCGTGGCGGACCCGGCGCTCGATCGGCTGCGCACCCGCGCGGTGCATGGGGCGACGCTTTGGGGGGGGAATCTGTCGATGCTGGTGTCGCTGCTCGGCACGCCCTGGTGGCCCGAGGTGCGCGGCGGCGTGCTGTTTCTCGAGGATGTGAACGAGCATCCATTTCGCATCGAACGGATGCTCACGCAACTCTTACACGCCGGGGTACTGGGCCGCCAAAAGGCGCTGCTGCTCGGCAGCTTCACCCAATACCGACTCACGCCGGCCGATCGTGGGTTTTCGATGAAGACCGTCGTGCAGCGCCTGCGCAGCCTGGTCGACATCCCGGTGCTCACCGGCTTGCCGTTTGGGCACGTGCCGACGAAGGTATTGTTGCCGGTGGGGGCGAAGGTCGATCTGGCGCTCGACGGGCGCGATGCGCTGCTGGTCTGGGGCCACGTCTGACCCGGATTCCGCTGGTGCGGCGGTGAGGGGCTTTGAAAGCGTCAGTGCGTGCGGACGGCAGACGGCTCGGGCGGCTGGCTGCCCCAGAACTCGGGATATCGCCCCTGAAAAACCCGGTCCAGGGCTCGAATCTGCTCCCGCGCGGCGCGCTCACCCAGGCGCTGGGCCAGGCAAAGCATCACGTCGCCGCGCAGAAACCACAGGGCTTCGGCTGTTGGGGCCCCATCGATGCGGTGCCGCAGTTGGCTCGCCAGCGGTCCGTCGTCGTGTCCCAGGGCCGACCGCAAGGCATCCCGTATGGGTTCGAGGCCAGCGTTGTTCAGAGACGGCTTCGCTCCACGGCGCCATGGGATGTGGAACCAATGGGAGAAACCGAAAGTCAGTGCCGGCTTTTTGAGTCGCATGGCGCGCTCCGTCGGAGGGGACGTTCACCCTACGCCCGTCGCGTTCCCAGAGCAAGCCAAACGTTGTGATGGCGCAACGGCCGAGCGCAGAAGTGCCGGAGCCCGCAGGAGTTGTCAGCGTTCTTCCATGCGTTTTCGCTGATGATTGGTTCACTTATGTCGTCTCCCTTGGAATCGAGCCTCTCCAGCCCCGCGGGCACATCGATGCAAACCGTCGTGTTCGCGGACATCACGCGCAGCACCGCCTTGTTCGAGACGCTGGGCGACAGCCGCGCTACCGAGGCCGTCATGCGCCTGACGCGACTGATGGCCGAAGTGTTCAAGGCGCACGGCGGGCGCATCGTCAAGACCTTGGGCGACGGCTTGCTCGCGGTTTTTTCGGACCCGGCCGCTGCCGTTGCCGCCATGGTTGCCCTGCAGCGCGAGCATCAAAGCCGCGCCCAACGCCTGCCGGCCAAGTTCGTGCTGCAGCTGCGCGCCGCAGCGGCGCTGGGGCCCGCGGTCGAGCAAGAGGGCGACTGGTTCGGCGAGGCGGTGAATCTCGCTGCCCGGCTGTGCGATGTGGCTGCAGGCGGTGAAATCTGGGTCAACGACGCACTGGCAGGCATGATTTCGGGCGACCCCGAGCTGCGCGTGCGCTCGCTCGGGCATATTCCGCTACGCGGCTTCTCGACACCGAAGGAAGTGAGCCGGGTCGACTGGAACACGGGCGAGGTCACGGCGATGCAGACGCTGCCTGCGACGCTTGCGCCCGAAGATGTGGCCTTCGAGCTCGCGCGCGCCATGAGCCGCATCGACCTCGACTGGATGAATCAGCACTTGTCCTGCGCGGCCAGCGCCTGCCCGGTGTTCATCGGTCGGGCGCGCGACGTGGATTTCCCGATCAACGACCTGAGGGTGTCGCGCCAGCATGCGCGGATCGACTGGGTCGAAAATCAATTCGTGCTGACCGATTTGAGTTCCTATGGAACCTGGGTGCGCCTGGGCAACGAGGGCAACGAAATCGCGCTGCGCCGCAACGAGTGCGTGCTGGTCGGTTCGGGTGAGCTGGCGCTCGGCGCGCCTTTCAGCGACTTCACCGCGGTGGTCGTGACCTTCGCCGTCCACGACGGAACCATGATGCTCAAGCGCCAGAGCTGAGGGCGCGCTGAATCCGTGTTCGCCACCGCGCGTGTCCGCGGAGAAGGTGGTGGGCAGAGCGCTGCCTTCGCGCACAATCCAACATTCGGTAGGAGGGCATGGCGATGCGTCGTTGGATGGTTCGTCTGGGCGTCGGGCTCGGGGCACTCGTGGTCTTGAGTTTGGCGGTTTTTGCGGTTTGGGTGCAGCGCAGCCTGCCGCTGCTCGATGGCCGGGCACCTCTGCACGGGTTGCAGGCGCCGGTGGAAGTTTGGCGCGACGCATCGGATGTCACGCACATCGAGGCCCGCAGCGCGCCCGATGCCTGGCGTGCGCTCGGTTGGGTCCATGCCCAGGAGCGTGGCTGGCAGCTCGAATTCAACCGCCGGGTGATGCACGGTGAACTCTCCGAAATCCTGGGTGAGGCGACGTTGCCGACGGACCGGCTGCTGCGCGGGCTGGGCATCATGCGCGCGGCGCAGGCGCAGTATGCAGGCCTGCCCGCCGAGGCGCGGGAGGCGCTGGCGGCGTATGCCGAGGGCATCAATGCCTACCATGCGCAGCCGGGGGTGCCGCTGCAACCCGAGTTCCGCGTGCTTGGCGTGGCGCCCGGACGCTGGACGCCCGAGGACAGCGTGGGCTGGGCCTTGATGATGGCGCTGGACCTGGGCGGAAATTGGGGCAACGAATTCGCGCGCCTGTCGCTGCTCGAAAGACTGCCCACGCAGCGGCTGTGGGAGCTCATGCCCGCCTACGAGGGTGAAAAGCCTGCCACGGTGGTCGACCTCGCGGCGCTGTACCAGCGGCTCGGGGTCTACCGGAAGTCGCAAGAAACTCCTGAAAAAGTAGCAAAAAAAGGCCATTTCACGCCGGCATCGTCGGGTTTTTCTTCAAAAATGGGCGCAGCCGAGCCCGCAGGGGAGGCTGCGTCGCTTGCGGCCTGGGCGCAGGCCTTTGTGCGCGACGCCGGCACGCTCGAGGGCAAGGGCAGCAACAACTGGGTGGTTGCGGGCAGCCACAGCACGAGTGGCAAGCCGCTGCTCGCGAACGACCCGCACCTGGGACTCTCGGCGCCAGCCATCTGGTACTTCGCGCATCTGCGCGCCCCCGAAAGCCGCCGCCCCGATGGCTCGGTCATTGCCGGGGTCGACGCGATCGGCGCCACCTTTCCGGGGCTGCCTTTCGTCGTCATTGGGCGCACGGCCGGCGTGGCCTGGGGGGTGACCAACACGGGCCCCGACGTGCAAGACCTCTACCTCGAGCAGATCAACCCCGACAACCCGCATCAATACCGCACGCCCAGCGGCTGGGCCGACTTCACCGAGCGGCGCGAGGTGTTCAAGGTCAAGGGCAAGCCCGATGTCGTCGTGACGATGCGCGAAACCCGCCACGGCCCGGTGCTGAGCGACGCTCAGGACGCGTATGAGCGCCTGATCGACCGCAGTCGCTACGCGGTGGCGCTGCGCTGGAGCGCGCTCGATGCCGACAACCACACCGTCGTCGCGGGCCTCGCATCCAACCGGGCACGCAACGTGCCCGAACTGCTGCAGGCGTTCTCGAACTGGCATTCGCCGATGCAAAACGCGGTGTTCGCCGACACCGAGGGCCGGATCGGCTACAAGGCCATCGGTCGCGCGCCGCTGCGCCGGCCCGACAACGACATCCGCGGCGTCGCGCCCAGCCCGGGTTGGGAAGCGCGTTACGACTGGTCGGGCTGGATCGGTTTTGCCCAAACGCCCCAGGACAACCCCGCGCAGACCGCCGCGCGCGGCTGGATCGCCACCGCCAACGAGCGCATCACCCCCGAGGGCTATCCCTACTTCATGGGGCAGGACTGGCACGAGCCCTATCGCGCCAAACGCATCGCCGAGTTGCTCTCGGCGCGCCCCAAGCACGACCTCGAAAGCCTGCGTGCGATCCAGGCCGACCAGCACTCGGCCGCAGCGATCAAGATCTTCCCTTGGCTCGAGCGCGCCGCCGCCGCTTCCAAGCACCCCTTGGCCGCAGCCGCGCGCCGCGCCCTTGAAGGCTTTGACGGCGTCATGGCCGCCGATCGCGCCGCGCCAGCCATACACGCGGTGTGGGCCGACGAACTCACCCGCGCGTTGATCGAGCCGCGCATCGGCACCGACAAGCTCGAGGCGCTGTACGGCAAGCGGCATTTCCGCAGCGGCGTGGAGGGGATGCTTGCCCGCAAGGATGCGTATTGGTGTGGTGCCAGCGGCTGCGACGCGGCGGCGCTCGCAGCCTTCGATCGCGCGCTCGAGCGCTTGCGCTCGATGCTCGGCGACGAGGTCGCGCAGTGGCAATGGGGCCGCATCCACGAAGCGCTGAGCGTGCACCGGCCTTTGGGCAACGTGCCGGCGCTGGCGCGCTTCTTCGACGTGCGCGTGCCGACCGGGGGCGATAACTTCACGGTCAACGTGGGTCAATACTGGCCCAACGACGCTCAGAACCCGTTCGCCAACCGGCACGCGGCCTCGCTGCGGCTGCTGCATGACCTGTCCGACCCGGAGCAGTCGCGCTTCATCTATCAGACCGGCCAGAGCGGGCTGGTGTTCTCCGACCGGTACCGCGACATGCGGGAGGAATGGGCTGCCGTGCAATACCGTCCGCTGCAGCGCGACGCCACGCGCAAGGCCCACACGCTGACCCTCGAGCCGTAGGGCACCGCTGAGAGGCTGAGAGGGAATTGGTCATGCCCGCTTTGACGCCCCAAAACACGCCCGAGGGCGTTGCAAATGCGCGCCGTAGCCCGAGCTACGGCTGTGCTTTGCGCCTACTCGGGCGCGTTTTGGGGCGCCCCTTCGGGC
>NZ_JAEMQB010000148.1:0-8794 GCF_022759015.1 Tibeticola sp.
AGAAAAGGACTGGCTCGTCAAGCTCGAAAAAGTGCGCCGCCCGCGCAGCGCCTTCGTGACCGAGCTGAACTGATCGAGAAGGGGCGGCTCGCCACGGGGCCGCAAGCGTTCGGACGCCAAGCCAGGCGGGTAGCAGGACGAAACGCAGACGGGTGCGCGATTGGAAAGCGGCCCGATCGGGTTTGCACCCAATTGACACCGTCCGCGGCTTCGGCGCAGAGTGGCGAACGGTCAAGGGCAACACTGAGCCGGTGGGCTGTCTTGGAGGTGGGCAATGTCTGTCCATGCTGCGCTCGATGCACCGTCGCCTGCACCCTTGCGTTGGCGCGACGGCAAGCGCTATGCCTGGTTGCTGTTGCTGGCCGTGCCATTGCTCGTCGCCGCGGGGCCGCTCGTCTGGTTGCAGATAGGGGAGGCCTGGACCTTGTGGCTGCCCGCGCTGCTGCTGTACGGGCTGGTGCCCCTGATCGACGCCTGGCTGGGCCCGGACCGCAGCAACCCGCCCGAGTGGGCGGTGCCACAACTCGAAGCCGACCCGTATTACCGCCGCATCACCTGGGCGCTGGTGCCGCTGCTGTGGGCGGCTTTCGTGTTCGAAGCCTGGTTCGTTGCGCGTCACGCGCTGCCCTGGCACGGCTGGGTGGCGATGGTCTTGATCGGCGGCACCATCGGCGGCTTTTGCATCAACCTCGGGCATGAACTGGGCCACAAGACGACGCGGCTCGAGCGCTGGCTGGCGCGCCTGGTGCTCGCGCCCACGGGCTATGGGCACTTTTCCATCGAACACAACCGCGGCCACCATCGCGACGTGGCCACCCCCGAAGACCCGGCCTCTTCGCGTATGGGCGAGTCGATCTGGCGGTTCGTCTGGCGCGAGATGCCCGGCGCGGCCCGGCGCGCCTGGGCGCTCGAGGCCGACCGGCTGCGCCGCAACGGCTACCCGGCATGGTCCTGGCGCAATGAAATCCTGCAAACCGGGCTGCTGACGCTCACGCTGTGGGTGGCACTGGTGGCGTGGCTGGGTTGGGGCGTGCTGCCCTTCATCGTCGCCATGTCGGCCTGGGCGAACTTCCAACTCACGTCGGCCAACTACATCGAACACTACGGGTTGCTGCGGCTGCGGGGCCCCGACGGCCGTTATGAGCGTCCGGCGCCGCGACATTCCTGGAACAGCAACCATGTGTTTTCCAACTGGGCGCTGTTCCACCTGCAGCGCCACTCGGACCACCACGCGCACCCCGGTCGGCGCTATCAGTCCTTACGCCACTTCGAAAGCGCGCCACAGTTGCCCAGCGGCTATTTCGGCATGTTCGTGCTCGCCTACATCCCGTGGCTGTGGTTCCGCGTGATGGACCCACGGCTGCTCGCCGCGGTCGGCCACGACCCGCAGCGTATCAACTTCGACCCATCCCGCCGCGAGGCCTTGATGCAACGCTACGGTCTTGCTGCCTGACGCTCCGGCGGCGCTGCCTTTCCAGCGCGCGATCCGGTCGGGGCTCGCGGGATCAACCGTGCCAGAATCCGCCCACAGTTCCCCGCACGAGGGCAACCGATAACGCGCACACGCTGGAGGGCAGATGGAAATCGGCACGCTACTTGGCCTCATGGCCGAACAAAAAGCTTCGGATGTGTTTTTGAGCGCCGGCGCGCCACCCGCCATCAAGATCAACGGCGAGACGCACTACCTCGAACAGCCCCCGCTGGGTGCGGCGCAGGTTCACGATCTGGCGTATTCGGTCATGAACGACCGGCAGCAAAAGGCTTTCGAGGCAAGCCTCGAGATGAACCTTGCCATCGGGCTGCCCGATGTGGGGCGCTTTCGGGTGAACATCTACCGCCAGCGCGGCACCGTGGCGATGGCCATCCGCTTCATCACCATGCAGGTGCCGCCTTTGTCGTCGCTGAATCTGCCCGCGCGCATTCAGGATCTCGTCCTGATTCCGCGTGGCCTCGTGCTGGTCGTTGGGGCGACGGGGTCGGGCAAGTCCACGACTTTGGCGTCCATGATCGACCACCGCAATCAGAACCGCAGCGGACACATCCTGACCATCGAAGACCCCATCGAGTTCCTGCACATGCACAAGAAGTCGATCGTCGACCAGCGCGAGATTGGGCTCGACACGCTCGACTATGACTCTGCCTTGAAAAACGCGATGCGTCAGGCGCCCGATGTGATTCTGATCGGCGAGATCCGCGACCGCGCAACCATGCAACAGGCGATTGCCTATGCTGAAACCGGGCACCTGTGTCTGTCGACCTTGCATGCGAACAATGCCAACCAAGCGATCGACCGGATCGTCAACTTCTTCCCCGAAACGGCGCGCCAGCAGGTGTTGACCGATTTGTCGCTCAACCTCCGTGCGGTCGTCTCACAGCGGCTGCTGCGCGGCACGGACGGCAAGCGCGTGCCCGCGGTCGAGTTGTTGCTGCATACGGCCTATGTCGCGGACCTGATCCAAAAAGGCGAAATCGACAAGCTCAAAGACGCCATGGCGCAGAGCGTCCCCCAAGGCATGCAGACCTTTGACGAGTCGCTCTACCAACTCTACGTGAGCGGGCGCATCAGCCTGGATGAGGCGCTGAGCCAGGCCGACTCACGCACCGATCTGTCCTTGCGCATCCGCTTGCACCACGGCGCCGTGATGCCCACCGACGACCTGAAAATTCAGGTCGACACACCGACACCGCGTCTCTGACGGGTCTGAGGGCGTCGCTGCACCCGGCTCCCTGGGCGCCGGCGCGGGAACGGATGCCGCGCAGTCTAGACTTGACCCCGGCCAGGTCGCGCAGCACGGCGACCTTGTGGTCTGTGTTCACGTCCGCTGCGCGGACATGAACTTCGCCCCAAAGCCCGGGGCTCGCCGGCACGAACGCTGGACCTTACAGCCCAGCGAGATCGCGCAGTATCTGGGCTTTGTCGGTGCGCTCCCAGGTGAATTCGGGTTCTTCGCGGCCGAAGTGGCCATAGGCCGCGGTTTTTTCGTAGATCGGGCGCTGCAGGTCGAGCATCTGAATGATGCCCTTGGGACGCAGGTCGAAGACTTCCCGCACGATTTCGGCGATGCGCGCGTCGGGGATCACGCCCGTGCCTTCGGTGTAGACGGTGATGTTCATCGGCTGCGCGACGCCGATCGCGTAGGCGACCTGGATCTGACACTGCCGCGCGAGGCCCGCGGCGACGATGTTCTTGGCCACGTAGCGCCCGGCATAAGCCGCCGAACGGTCGACCTTGGTCGGGTCCTTGCCGCTGAAGGCGCCGCCGCCGTGCGGACAGGCGCCGCCGTAGGTGTCGACGATGATCTTGCGGCCGGTCAGGCCGCAGTCGCCCTGCGGGCCACCGATGACGAAGCGGCCGGTGGGGTTGATGAGGTATTTCGTGCCCTGCAGCCACTCCTTGGGCAGCACGGGCTTGATGATTTCTTCGATCACCGCTTCGATGAAGCTCGGCTTCATCCGGGTCTGGGTTTCGCTCTGGTCGGGGCTGTGCTGCGTGGACAGCACCACCGTGTCGATGCTGTGCGGCCGGCCGTCCACGTAGCGCATCGTCACCTGGCTCTTGGCGTCGGGGCGCAGGAAGGGCAGGCGCCCGTCCTTGCGCAGCTGTGCTTGACGCTCGACCAGGCGGTGCGCGTAGTAGATCGGCGCGGGCATGAGCTCGGGCGTCTCGTCGCAGGCGTAGCCGAACATCAGGCCCTGGTCGCCCGCGCCGGTGTTGAGGTGGTCGTCGCTGGCCTGGTCCACGCCCTGGGCGATGTCGTTGCTCTGCTTGTCGTAGGCGACGAGCACGGCACAGCCTTTGTAGTCGATGCCGTATTCGGTGTTGTCGTAGCCGATGCGCTTCAAGGTGTCGCGCGCGGTCTGGATGTAGTCCACCTGCGCGTTGGTGGTGATTTCGCCGGCCAGCACCACGAGGCCCGTGTTGCACAAGGTTTCGGCGGCCACGCGCGAGCGCGGGTCTTGGCGCAAGATGGCGTCGAGGATGGCGTCCGAGATCTGGTCGGCCACCTTGTCGGGGTGGCCTTCGGAGACCGATTCGGACGTGAAGAGAAAGTCGTTCGCCATTTGAATAAACTCCTGAGGTGGGCTGTGGACGGCGGGTTGCGCTGCCGTCGGCTCGGGAGCTTCGGCGAACGCTTTAGCAGAGTTTTTTTACGTCGCCCTGCAAGTTGCTCATTTAACTCAGCGACGAACGCCATTTTATTCCTCCCGAATGACCTCCTTGTTCCTGTTGTTGTCGCGCTGGCCGCTCGGTGCCCTGCATGCGCTGGGCGCGGCTTTGGGCTGGCTGGTGTTCCTGGCTTCGCCCACCTACCGGCGTCGTTTTCTCGACCATGCGGCGCAGGCGGGCTACCGCTTCGCTCAGGTGCGCGCGGCGGTGGCCCACGCCGGGCGCATGGTGGCTGAGTTGCCGCGGCTATGGTTTGGCCGCCCGGTGCCGGTACGCTGGGACGGCGCCGAACATATCGAGGCGGTGCTGGCCGCCGGCCGCGGGCTGTTGTTTCTCACGCCGCACCTGGGTTGCTTCGAGGTGACGGCGCAGGCCTATGCTGCGCGCTTTGCGCCCGTCCATGGGCCGATCACGGTGCTGTTTCGGCCCGCACGCAAAGCGGCGCTGCGCGAGGTGGTGGCACGCTCACGCGCGCGCGAGGGGCTGGCTGCCGCCCCGGCCACGCTCGCGGGCGTCAAGCAGTTGCTCAAGGCGCTGCGCGCGGGCCATGCGGTCGGTTTGCTGCCCGATCAGGTGCCGCCGCAGGGCCTGGGCGTCTGGGCGCCATTCTTCGGCCGACCGGCCTACACCATGACGCTGGCTGCGCGTCTGGCGCGGCAAAGCGGCGCTGCGCTGCTGCTGGCCTGGGGCGAGCGGCTGCCGCGCGCGGCCGGCTACGTCGTGCATGTCGAGCCGTTCAACGCGCCCCTCAGCGACGATGCCACCCAGGCGGCCGTGCAGATCAACGCAGCGATGGAAACCCTCATCCGCCGCTGCCCCGAGCAATACCTGTGGGCCTACGCCCGCTACAAGACGCCGCGTGAGGAACTGCGCCATGACGACGCCTGAGCCCACCCCCGACGCGGCCGCACCGAAGGCGCCAGAGCCCGCATCAGCGCCCACGCGCCGCGCGGCGGGCTTCCACCCGGGCATTGCCTTCATGCGCCTGATCGCGCCGCTTCCGCTGCCGTGGCTGCGGGCGCTGGGCTGGCTGCTGGGGCAGGTGCTGTATGTGCTGGCCGTGCCCAGGCGGCGCGTGGTGATGGTGAACCTGCGGCTGTGCTTTCCACACTGGCCGGTGGTCGAGCGCCGCCGGGTGGCGCGCGAAACGTTCGTGCGCTTTGCGCAGGCGTGGCTGGACCGCTCGTGGCTGTGGCACGGGCCGGCCGAGCGGGTGCGCGCGCGCGTGCGGCTCGAGGGCGCGGTCGAGGCGCTCGCCGACCCGAAGCCGACCCTGGTCTTCGCGCCGCATTTCTACGGGCTCGACGCCGGCGGCATGGCGCTCACGCTCAACTTCCAGCGGCCCATGCTCAGCATCTACACGCCGCAGCCGAACCCGGCCGTCGATGCCTGGCTGCATCAGGGCCGCAGCCGCTTTGGCGAGGTGCAGCTCTTCAACCGCAGCGACGGCGTCAAGTCGCTCGTCTCGGCGCTGCGCAAAGGTGGCCTGCTGTATCTGTTGCCCGATATGAATTTCGGCCCCGAAGAGTCGATCTTCGTGCCGTTTTTTGGCGTCAGCGCCGCCACCGTGCCCTCGTTGTCGCGCTTTGCGCGGCTGGCGCGCGCGCAGGTGGTGCCGGTGGTCACCCGCATGACGCCCAGCGGCTACACGGTGCAGGTGATGCCGCCCTGGCAAGACTTCCCGACCGACGACGTGGTGGCCGACACCACGCGCATGAACCGCGAACTCGAGGGCTGGATCCGCACCATGCCCGAGCAGTACTACTGGGTGCACAAGCGCTTCAAGACCCGACCGCCGGGCGAGCCGGGGGTTTACTGAGCCTTCGTTTTGGAAAGTTTCAGTGTTTTTGCCGGGGCGCCGGCGTAAAATCGTCGTTGCTTGCTCTTAAAAGCAGAGCATCAAGGCCGCGCGAGGAAGTCGTCGATGTGTGCGCGAACGGCTTCGGGCTGCTCGTGCAGCAGCCAGTGGGAGGCCCGCGGCAGGCGGCGCACGGTGAGTCGCGGCACCCAGTGTTCGAGGCCGTCGAGCAGCGCCGGCGGCAGCGCCGTGTCAGCGAGCCCCCAGAGCACGAGGGTGGGCACGTCGATGCGCAGCATCTCCGGCGGCAGCGTGACGGCCGCAGCGGCAGGGTCGGCGGCGCTGGGTGGGCGCAGCGGCGAGGCCCGGTAATAGTTGAGCGGCCCGGTCAGGCCGTGGCGCCAGACGGCGCGGTAGCGCTCACGCAGCGCCTCGCTCAGCCAGCCCCGGCCATCGGGCGCTGCGGGGTCGGCGCAGGCGCCCATGTTGGTAAAGAAGGGCCAAAGCCGCGCGTAGTCGTCGGCCGCCAGCAGGGCTTCGGCGTCGGGCCGGCAGAAGAAGTTCATGTAGGCACTCGCCGCCTGTTGCGCGGGGTTGTGCTGCAACTCGCGCAGAAAGCTGCCCGGATGCGGGGCGTTGAGGATCACCAGGCGCTCGAGCCGCTCGGGGTGCTGGTTGGCGAAGTTCCAGGCCAGCGCGCCGCCCCAGTCGTGAGCGATCAGCGCGGCCAGCGGCGCATTCGGGCTTTCGATCTGTGCGAGCGCGGCGAGGTCGGCGACGAGGGGCTTGGCCCGGTAGGCGGCGACGTCCGACGGCGCGCTCGAGCCCGCATAGCCGCGCAGATTGGGCGCGATGCAGCGATAGCCCCGTGCGGCAAATGCGACCAGCAGCTCGTCCCAAACGAAGGCGGCCTCGGGAAAGCCGTGCAAAAACATCAGCACCGGTTGGCCCGCGGCACCGGCGCTGCGGCAACTCAGCTCGATGCCGTGGGGCAGGGTTCGAAGCTCGGTCTCGACCATCGCAAACACTCCTCGATCCATCGCGGCGCCCGAGCGGCTTCTTGGTCCGCCCGGCTTCAAGCCGCGGGCTGCGGATGCGCCCAGTTCCACAGGCTCAGAGCCAGCTCGTCGATGCCCTGGCGCTTGAGCGCGGAGAAGAGTCTCGCCTCGCCGCCGCCGGCCTGCAGTCGCGCAATCGACAGCGCACGCGCCTGCTCGGATCGCGTGAGCTTGTCGGCCTTGGTCAGAAGCAACATGAATTTCAAGCCTTCCTCGACCCGAGGGCGGATGACTTCGAGCAGCACCTCGTCGAGTTCGGTCACGCCCAGCCTGGGGTCGATCAGCAGCACCACGCCCGTGAGGTTGGCGCGGCTCACGAGGTAATTGGCCATCACCTGCTGCCAGCGCCGCTTGTCCGCCAGCGGCACAGCGGCATAGCCGTAGCCCGGCAGGTCGGCGAGTACCGCGTCGGTCACGCCTTGCTTGCCGAGCGTGAACAGGTTGATGTGCTGCGTGCGCCCAGGCTTGCGCGAAGCGTAGGCCAACTGCCGCTGCTGCGTGAGCGTGTTGATGCAGGTCGACTTGCCGGCGTTGGAGCGGCCGACGAAGGCGATCTCGGGCACCTCGAGCGGCGGCAGGAACTTCAGCTCCGGCGCGGTGGTGAGGAAACGCGCGGTATGGAGCCAGCCCAAGGCAGTGGCAGGGGTCGGAAGTGAGGGATCGGTGGCGGCGGCGGTGTTCATGGGCGTGAGGAAAAAATGCCGCGTTGGACGCTGCCGGCAGGTTCACGACCGTTGCGTCGGATCAAACCCCGGCGCCTATGGACGTAAAGGCCGCATTGTAGAATCAAGACCGCTCGCGCTCCACGATACCAACTCACACCATGAAGCCGATTACCACCCTCCTGCTGTTCGCTGCGCTCGCCGCCCCGGTTTGGGCTGCGGAGCAAAAAGCCCCCGCGAAGCCCGATCTGGCCAAGGGCCAGGCCAGCTATGCCGCCGTGTGCGCGGCCTGCCATGGTGCCGATGGCAATGCGCCGACGCCCGCCTATCCGAAGCTCGCGGGGCAGCATCCGCAGTACCTCTACAAACAACTGGTGGAGTTCAAATCGGGCAAGCGTGCCAATGCCATCATGAGCGGCATGGTCGCCTCGCTGAGTGAGGACGACATGCGCAACATTGCCTATTGGCTCGCCAGCCAGAAGGCGCAGCCTGGAGCCGCCAAGAACAAAGACACGCTGCTCATCGGTGAGCGCATCTATCGCGGCGGCATCGCCGACCGCCAGATTGCCGCCTGTGCCGGCTGCCACAGCCCCAACGGCTCGGGCATTCCGGTTCAGTACCCGCGTCTGGCCGGCCAGCATGCCGATTATTCGGTGTCCCAATTGCAGGCCTTCCGCGACGGCGTGCGGACCAACTCGGCGCAGATGACCGGCGTTGCGGCCAAGATGAACGACCGCGAAATGAAAGCCGTGGCGGACTACATCGCCGGCTTGCATTGAGGCCGCGCGGATTCATCCGCGTGCGCGCCGCGCCAGCCATCCCGGGAGTCGTTCCCGCGTGGCTTAAAGGTTCGGTGTGAAGGGTTATATCAGCAGCCGTTAATATTGCGGGCCTAAGGCGACGCCGAATCAGTTCTCGCGATGCTGCGTGCCCGCCCGCTGCCGGGATGCGCGGCACGCGAGGGACTGGTTTAGCGTTGCCCTAAGCTTCACGCCCGTGGAACGTGGCGTGAACTTTCTGGGGCCTGGCGCATCTCACGAGGGCGGGGCTTGCAAGAAGCCCCGCCCTTTTTTGTTCATTGAGTGACAGTCGGCAGCCCAACATGACG
>NZ_JAEMQB010000107.1:0-9847 GCF_022759015.1 Tibeticola sp.
ACCTCAATCGACCGCATCGACCGCCGCATCCTCCAAGCCCTGCAGGCGGACGGGCGGCTGTCCAACCTCAAACTCGCCGAGCAGGTGGGCCTCTCACCGACGGCCGTGCTCGCGCGGGTGCAGCGCCTGGTGCGCGACGGCGTGATCCTCGGCTACGAGGCGCGGCTCGACCCCGCACGGCTCGGCCGCGGCTTGCTGGTGTTCATCGAGGTGCTGCTCGACCGCACCACGCCCAATGTGTTCGAGCAGTTCAAGGCTGCGGTGCAGGTGCACGACGACATCCTCGAATGCCACATGGTCGCGGGCGGTTTCGACTACCTGCTCAAAACTCGCTTCGCCGACATGGCGGCCTACCGCGCCTTTGCCGGCACCGTGCTCTGGCAACTGCCGGGCGTGCGCGAAACGCGGACCTACGCGGTGATGGAAGAAGTCAAGCACAGCACGCGGCTGCCGGTGGGGTGATCTTGGGCAGGGCTGACCCAGTCCCTCGCGCACCATCGCGGGAACGGGTTTAGGGCCACGCTGAGTAAGTTCCTGCGATGGCGCGCGCCCGGCCGCGGGATGGGATGCGAGGCGCAAACCGCAGCCATAGCCGAAGCTATGGCGAGGATTTGCAACGAAGCAGACCGCCCGCTGCCGGGATGCGCGGCGCGCGAGGGACTTGTTCAGCGTTGCCTTAGCATGGCCCTTGGCGCACGCGGCTGCGGCCCGGCGCGGCACAATGTGGCTCGATTTAGCCCCGCTCAATGCCCTCTGCCCCCTCCGCCCGCGTTTGTGCCATGTCCACACCCCTGCGCATCACCTTCGTCTGTCTCGGCAACATCTGCCGCAGTCCCACCGCTCACGGCGTGTTGCGGCGCAAGCTGGCGGAGGCGGGGCTGGCGGACTGGGTGCGGGTGGACTCGGCCGGTACGCATGGGCATTGGCATGCGGGCAAGCCGCCCGATGAACGCGCGCAGGAGCATGCGCGGCAGCGCGGCTATGAACTCTCGGACCTGCGCGCACGGCCATTGACCGAGGCCGACTTCGAGGCCAGCACGCTCGTGCTGGTGATGGACTGGGACAACCTGGCGCTGGCCGAGCAGATGGCGCCGCCCGCGCATCGCCGCAAAATCCGCCGTCTGACCGAGTTTTGCCGCCGCTACGACAGCCCCGTCGTGCCGGACCCCTACTACGGCGGAGCAGAAGGCTTCGAGCAGGTGCTCGACCTCATCGAGGACGCCTGTGAGGGGCTGATTGCGCATTTGCAGCAGCGGCTGGCTGCGCGGCCCGCCGACTCGCTCGGTGGTCTGAATTGAGCGGCGCTCAGGGCCGAGTGCAGGGGCGCAAACGGGTGATGCCCCCGTCGCTGGGCAGCCAGGTGTGCACAGGCGCGCAGCGGTCGGCGACACACACCTCATAGTCGGCGGTGTAGGGCGAACGCGTGAGCCGAAGTTCTGGCAGCCAGGTTTGCGCGGGCGTGTAGACGTACCAGCCCTCGACGAGCCTGGCATCGTCCGGCGGCTCCATGCCGGCTGCGGAACCGCGAATGCGGGCCTGCGTTGCTCGCAGCACTGGCGTGGCGCTGCCCGCGGTCAGCTCGACACGGTAGTCCTCCTCCCAACGCACCCGTTCGATCGAGTGCATCCACGCGAGCGTGAAGCGCTCGGCCGGCACGAACACCTCGGGGGTGCTCGCCGAGGCGAGCAGGCTCAGACAGATGCCGAGCCACATGGGCTCATGCCGCGGCCGCGCGGCGGGCCTGCCAGGCGTGCCATGCGACGAAGGCCGCGATCAGCGCAAGCCCGATTTCATCGGTGAGCGGATAGGCGACCACGAGCAGACTCGCCGCTGCAACTGCCCAAGCGCGCTCCCAAGCGCGCAGCGGCGCCCACAGATAACCAATCGCGCCCGCACCCCACATGCCGATGGCCACGAGCGCTTTGAAAACGATCCAGGCGACATCGACCCAGTTGTCGGTTTGCAGCATGAGCGCCGGGCTGTAGACCGCCATGAACGGCACGACGAAGCCCGCGATCGCGACCCGCAGCGCTTGCATGCCGATGGCGAGCGCCGACGCGCCAGCAATCGGTGCGGCCGCAAACGCGGCCAGCGCCACCGGCGGCGTGAGGTCGGCCATGATGCCGAAATAGAACACGAACATGTGCGAGACGATCAGCGGTACGCCGAGCTTGAGCAAGACCGGCGCAGCCAAGGAGCTGGTGATGATGTAGTTCGGAATCGTCGGAATGCCCATGCCCAGCACGAGGCAGATCACCATGGTCAAGAACAGCGCGAGGAGCAGGTTGTTCTCGCCGACCGCGATGATCTGCCCGCCCAGTTCGGCCGCCACGCCCGTGAGGTTGATGATGCCGATGATCACGCCCACCAGCGCACAGGCAATCGCCACCGGCAGTGCATGGCGCGCACCGTCGGCCAGGGCGAGGAGCGCGAGGCGGCGCGCATCGGCACCGACGCGCCTCGCGTAGGTCAACGCCAGCAGCACGGCAATGACCACGAAGAAGGTACCCACGCCGAAGCGGAAAAAGCCCGCGCAGGCCAGGCCGAGCAGCGCCCAGAACAGAACCCGTAACCCGCGCGACTGCACGCCGCTGAGCGCCGCGGCGCCAAAGATCAACACGACGGTGAGCGCCAGTCCCACCGTGCCCGAGAACAGCGGCGTGTAGCCCGAAAACAGCAGCACCACCAGACCGAGCAGCGGCAACAGCAGATGCCAGCGCTCGCGCACCGCAGCCCAGGGATCGGGGCACTGGTCTTTGGGCAGGCCGTGCAGCCCGCGGCGGCCGGCTTCGAGGTGCACCATCCAGAATGCGGTGACGAAATACAGGATGGCCGGGATCAGCGCCGCCTTGACGATGGCGACATAGGGCACGTTGATCGTCTCGGCCATGATGAAGGCGACCGCACCCATCACCGGAGGCATGATTTGCCCGCCCATGCTGCTGGTCGCCTCGACCCCACCAGCGAACGCGGGGCTGTAGCCAAAGCGCTTCATCAGCGGGATGGTGAATTGGCCGGTGGTGACCACGTTGGCCACACCGGATCCATTGATCGTGCCCATGAGCCCACTGGAGATCACGGCGACTTTCGCGGGCCCGCCGCGCGTGTGGCCGACGGTGCCCATGGCAAAGTCGGTGAAGAGCGCAATCATCCCCGCCTGCTCCAAAAAGGCACCGAACAGGATGAAGAGGAAGATGTAGCTCGACGACACATAGGTCGGCGTGCCATAAATGCCCTCGGTGCCAAAACCGAGGGTGCTCACGATCTGATCGAGTCCAAAGCCCCGGTGCGCGAGCACGCCGGGCAGATGCTGCCCGAACAGTCCATACGCCAAAAACA
The DNA here is from genome assembly GCF_022759015.1 of Tibeticola sp. Taxonomy (NCBI): domain Bacteria; kingdom Pseudomonadati; phylum Pseudomonadota; class Betaproteobacteria; order Burkholderiales; family Comamonadaceae; genus Tibeticola; species Tibeticola sp. The sequence continues at coordinate 3,340 of NZ_JAEMQB010000107.1, forward strand.
CCGCGCACACCAGCGGCAGGCCCCAGCCCATCACGCGGCGCGCGGCTTCGAATACCAGCGCCAGCGTGACGACACCCACCACCCAGTCGCTGGCGATCAGTTCGCCGGCGCGCTGTGTCAGGTCGGCCTCATAGCGCCAGTGGTAAAGACCGAAGACGAAGCCCACCAGCCCCAGCGTCCAGCCGAGAGTCTGGCCCAGGTTGCGCCAGCGCTCGCGCGTCTCGAACGGCGGGTAGAGCGTGAAGATCAACAGCAGCACGAAGCCCACATGCACCGTGCGCACCACTTGGCTGGAGAGCGGGCTGAAGGCCGCCGTGATCAGCTGAAATGCCGAAAACGCGAGTGCAATCCAAAAGGTCAGACCCGCAAGCTCGGGATGGCGGGGGGAAGACGCGGCTGCCGGGGGGGCGTTTTCAGGAGCGGGGTCGTGCGACATGGCGGGCCTTGGGTGGCGGGTTCGACGAGCGTTTGGGCGCGCGGTGCCCCCGCGCGCCGGGCTGGGTGGGGCGCAGGTGCGCTTACTTGATCACGCCGACTTCGCGGTAGTACTTCTCCGCACCCGGGTGCAGCGGGATGGGCATGCCTTTGACGGCGTTTTCGCGCTGGATGGCCTTGGCGGCGTTGTGCGCGGCGCGGAGCGTGTCGAGGTTGTCGTACATCGCCTTGACCATCTGATAGACCAACGCGTCGGGCACGCCCGCATGGGTCACGAGGAAGTTCGGGATGGCCGCGGTCGGCACGTCTGCGGTCTGCCCGGTGTAGGTGTTGGCCGGAATCACGGCGGTTTGATAGGCCGGGTCACCGACTTTGGCCACGACTTCCGGGGGCACGGGCACGACCACGATCTTGACCGCCGTGGCCAGGTCGCGGATCGAGGCCACGCCCAGCCCGGCCGACTGCAGCGTGGCGTCGAGCTGGCGGTTCTTCATGAGTTCGACCGATTCGCCAAAGGGCAGGTACTCGACCTTGCCCAGGTCGGCATAGCTCAGGCCCGCGGCTTTGAGGATGGCGCGCGCATTGAGCTCGGTGCCCGATTTCGCGGCGCCGACGGAGACGCGCTTGCCTTTGAGGTCCGCGAGCGTCTTGATGCCGCTGTCGGCGCTGGCGACGATCTGGATATAGTTGTTGTAGGTGGCCGAGAGCCCGCGCAGTTTGTCGAGCTTGGTTTTGAAGCCGGCCTCGGCATCGCCCTTCCAGGCGTCGGACACCGCATCACCGAGGGCGAAGGCCAGTTCGCCGCGCCCGGCCTGCAGCAGGTTGAGGTTCTCGGCGCTGGCCTTGGTGACCTGCGCGGTCGATCGCGCGTTGGGGATGGCCTTGCCGAAAATCTGGCTCAGTGCCACGCCCAGCGGATAGTAGACCCCGCTTTGTCCGCCGGTGAGGATGTTGATGAACTGAGCCTGTTGGGCCAGAGCGGCGCCCGTGGCGAGCGCCAGGCCCGCGGCGAGCGCAAGGCAGAGTGTTTTCAAAAAGCGCATGGGTGTCTCCGATTTGGGAGGCGGGTGTCGCTGCGGCTCGCGACCACCGGATCGGTCCATTCTATTTTTTCGGGGCGATACTTGGGGCCTCAGGCACCTATGGTTTCCCCGCATGTTTCGTTACCACACCGTTCCCGTCACGCCATTTGCCCAAAACGCTTCTTTGGTTTGGGACGACGCCACGATGCAAGCGGCCGTCATCGACCCGGGCGGCGATCTCGACCGGTTGCTGAGCGAAGCGGCGCGGTTGGGGTTGCGGCTCGAGCAGATCTGGCTCACCCACGCGCACATCGACCATGCCGGCGGCGCGGGCGAGCTTGCGCGCACGCTCGGGCTGCCGATCATCGGCCCGCATCCCGGCGACCAGTTCTGGATCGACGCCTTGCCCGAACAAAGCCGCATGTTCGGTTTTCCACCGGCCGAGCCCTTCACGCCCAGCCGTTGGCTGGCCGATGGCGACACGGTGTCGCTCGGGGCGTGCACCGTGCAAGTGCGGCATTGCCCGGGGCATACGCCAGGGCATGTCGTCTTTCACGCCGCCGAGGTCCAGCGCGCCTTTGTGGGCGACGTTTTGTTTGCGGGCTCGATCGGCCGCACGGATTTCCCCGGGGGCAGCTACGAGCAGCTCGTCGAGAGCATCGTGACACGACTGTGGCCCATGGGTGACGAGACGGTCTTCATCCCCGGCCACGGCCCGGAGAGCACTTTTGGCCGCGAGCGCCGCAGCAACCCGTACGTGGGTGGAACCTGAGCGTAGCGGTCCGTGCCCGCCGTTCAGCCGCGCGCCAGCGCCTGCTCGTACAGCGGGCGCACCTTGGGCACGTTGGCTTCGAGTTGACGGATGCGTTCCGGGCTGTTGGGGTGGGTGGAGAGAAAGCCCGGCGGTTCGGAATCGCCCTTGAGCGCTGCCATTTTTTTCCACAGCTCGACGCTGGCCTCGGGCTTGAACGCGGCGCGCGCGGCGATCTCCAGGCCGACGAGGTCGGCTTCGGTTTCGTCGTCGCGGCTGTATTTGAGGCTGAGCAGCTGGGTGCCGAGGTTGGCCGCGACGTCGCCGATCTGGCCCAGGCCGAGCAGCTGCGCGCCCAGGCGCAGGCCCAGGTTGGTCGCCTCGGTCTTGGCGATGCGCTCGCGCGCATGCTCGCGCAGCGCATGCGCCATTTCGTGGCCCATGACCATCGCCGCTTCGTCCGAGTCGAGCTTGAGTTGTTCGAGGATGCCCGTGTAGAAGGCAATCTTGCCGCCGGGCATGCACCAGGCGTTGATCTGCTTGCTCGCGATCAGGTGGACTTCCCACCGCCAGTGCTGCGCGCGGGGGTTCCAGGGCAGCGCGTGCGGGATCAGGCGGCGCGCGATCGCGCGCAGGCCGCGCAGTGCGGGATGGTCCTCGGGCGCGAGCGCTCCTTTCGCGCGGGCTTCGGCGATGATTTGGGCGTATTGCTGCGCGGCCGAGCGTTCGAGCGTTTCGGCCGGCACCAGGGTGCGCAGCGTCGAAGGTTTGCCGACATCGACTTGGGCCAGCGCGGGCGCGAACATGCCCGCCGCAGCGCTGCCCGCGGCGAGTTGAAGCAAGGCCCGCCGCGGCGCCCAGGGCGCGTTCGCGGCCGGACGTGCGTAGGCACCGACTTCATGGTCGATGGTGGAGTCTTGCGACTTGAGGGAGCAAAGCCAGCACATGGTGCGGGAATAATAAGCCGATGGCCATACCCAACGATCCCGCCGCGAAATCCGCCACCGCGGTCGAGGCGACACCGGCTTCTGTCTCGGCTGCGCCCGGCTGGCTGGCGGCCTGGCGCGTCTACCTCGAGCCCGCGAGCCTGCGCATGCTCGCGCTCGGCTTTGCCGCGGGTCTGCCTTTGTTGCTGGTGCTGGGCACGCTGTCGTTCCGGCTGCGCGAGGCGGGCATCGACCGCGCGACCATCGGGCATTTGAGCTGGGTGGGCCTGGCTTACGGTTTCAAATGGGCCTGGGCGCCGCTGGTGGACCGGCTGCCGCTGCCGGGGCTGGGCCGCCTGGGTCAGCGGCGCAGCTGGTTGCTGCTGGCGCAGGGGGTGATTGCCGCAGGGCTGGTCGGCATGGCGCTGGCCGATCCGCGCGAGGCGCTCGGGCCCATCGTGTGGTGTGCGCTGCTGGTCGCCTTCGGCTCGGCCACGCAGGACATCGCGCTCGACGCGTTTCGCATCGAGTCGGCCGACACCGCGCACCAGGGCGCGCTGGCCGCGAGCTACCAGGCCGGCTATCGGCTGGCGATGATCTGGGCCGGTGCGGGGGTGTTGTGGATTGCCGCGCGCGCGCAGGGCGAGGCCAGCGGCTACGACGCCGCGGCCTGGCGCATCGCCTACCTCGTGATGGCCGCCTCGATGGCCGTGGGCATGGTGACGGTGGGCTTCTCGCGCGAGCCTGCGGCGCGCGATATTCCGCGCGCCCGCAGCCTCGCCGACTGGTTGCGCGGCGCGGTGGTGGAGCCCTTTGCCGATTTCATCGGCCGCTACCGTTGGCAGGCGGTGCTGATCCTGACGCTGATCGCGTGCTACCGCATCAGCGACGTGGTGATGGGCATCATGGCCAACCCGTTTTACGTGGACATGGGCTACACCAAGGACGAGGTCGCAGCCGTGACCAAGATCTATGGCGTCGTGATGACGCTGGTCGGCGCCTTCATCGGCGGCGTGCTGTCGCTGCGGCTGGGGGTGATGCGCGTGTTGATGCTCGGGGCGGCGGCCAGTGCTTTGACGAATCTCCTGTTTGCCTGGCTCGCGGGCCATGGGCATGACGTGCCGGCGCTGATCGGCGTGGTCTCGGCCGACAACCTCGCCAGCGGCATCGCCTCGGCGGCATTCATCGCTTACCTCTCGGGGCTGACGCAGGTGCGCTATTCGGCCACCCAGTACGCTTTGCTCAGTTCGCTGATGCTGCTGCTGCCCAAGTTCGTGGCCGGGTTTTCGGGCGACGTGGTCGACGCCATCGGCTACGCCTCGTTTTTCACCGCAACCGCCTTGTTGGGGCTGCCGGTGCTCGTTCTGGTGTGGGCGGCCTCGAAATGGGCACCTGTGGCAGAAAAATGAAGAAATATCGTGGAATGCCGGCGTGAAATGTCGCTTTCTTGCTCTTATTTTTGAAGTAAATTTCGCACGGAAGGAAGAGGGTTTACGCTTGTTTACCTGGGCTTCATGCGCGCGCAGGCTTGCATCCGCATGATTCCGACCTGTCTCTCGTGCCGTCCAACCCGCCGATGCCACCGATGTCCCAGCGCCTCCTGATGATCGAAGACGACGAGCGCCTCGCGCAGATGGTGGCGCAATACCTGCAGGCTTCGGGTTTCGAGGTGGCGCACGCGGGCAGCGGCCGCGCGGGGCTCGACCAGCTGCAGGATGCGGTGCCGGCGATCGATCTCGTCATCCTGGACCTCATGCTGCCCGATATCGACGGGCTCGAGGTCTGCCGCCGCATCCGCGCGCAGCCCGGGGCGGCCGGCAGCCTGCCGGTGCTGATGCTCACCGCCAAAGGCGACCCGATGGAACGCGTCATCGGCCTCGAAATCGGCGCCGACGATTACCTGCCCAAGCCTTTCGAGCCACGCGAGTTGCTCGCGCGTGTGCGTGCGCTGCTGCGGCGGCGCAGCGCACCGGCCGCCGACGCACCCGCATCGCGCTTACGCTTTGGCTCGCTCGAGATCGACCGCGACGCGCGGCAGGTTCGGCTCGGTGAGCGCGTCTGCACGCTTACCGCCTACCAGTTCGATTTGCTGCTCGCTCTGGCCGAGCGGGCTGGCCGCGTGCTCACGCGCGACCAGATCATGGAAGCGGTGCGCGGGCGCGAACTCGAGGCCTTCGACCGCTCGATCGACGTGCATGTGGGCCGCATCCGGGCCGAGATCGAGGCCGACCCGAAAAACCCCAAGCGCATCCTCACCGTGCGTGGCGTGGGCTACGTTTTTGCGAAGCAGCAGGATTGAGCCTGCGGCGTCCACGCGTCTCGATCCCTCGCACTCACCCCCATGTTCCAGGCCCTGGCCCGTCGGCTCTATCTGCGCATCTGGCTCGCCGTGGTTGCGGCGATTGCGGTGCTCGCGCTGCTGCTCGGCTGGGCTTGGCGCGTTGCAGCCGACCATCAGGCGCGCTTGTCCGCACCGCCGCGCGAAGTCCTGGTGCGGGATGCCAGCGGCGCGTTGATCGGCACGGCCAAAGCCGAGCGGCGACGCGAGCCGGGACAGCCCTTGCGTTTCGTCGTGACGCTGGCCGACGGGCGCGAACTGCAGCTCGAACTGCCGCGCCGGCCGATGGAGCCGCCGCTGCGGCCAGGTGCAGGCCCGAATGCCGGCCCCCCCGTGGGAGCGGCTGGCCTGCCGGGCCCGGCTGGTGATCCGGCGCGACGCTGGCGCGCGGACGCAGCACCGTTCTGGGTGGAAGCGCCCTTGGGTTTTCTGTGGTTGCTGGCCTTGGTCGGGGTCGCCGTGGCGGTCGCGGTCTATCCCGTGGCGCGCCGCCTCACGATGCGGCTCGAAGCGTTGCAACGCGGCGTGCGCCGCTGGAGTGAGGGCGACTGGTCGGCGCGCGTGCCCGTGCAGGGGCAGGACGAGGTCGCCGAACTCGCCGCGCGGTTCAATGAGGCGGCAGGCCGCATCGAAACCCTGCTGTCGACGCAGCGGCAACTGCTGGCCTCGCAAAAGCAGCTGCTCGCCAACGCCTCGCACGAACTGCGCTCGCCGCTGGCGCGCATCCGTATGGGTCTGGAGCTGATGACGGCCGACGCGGGCGCACCGCCTGCTGCGTTGCGGGCGGAACTCGAGCGCAGCATCGGCGAACTCGACCAGCTCGTCGATGAAATCCTGCTGGCGAGCCGGCTCGATACCCCTGAGACCGACTTGGGTACCTTCGAGCGGCTCGATCTCGTCGGCCTGGCCGCCGAGGAGGCCGCGCGCGTCGATGCCACGCTGGAAGTGACCGGGGGCGTTGCCGATCCGGCGCAGCTCGAGGTGCGCGGCGTGGCCAAGCTGCTGCGGCGGCTGCTGCGCAATCTGCTCGAGAACG
>NZ_JAEMQB010000120.1:0-14571 GCF_022759015.1 Tibeticola sp.
ATTTGCAGCGCGGATTGGCCCCGAAGTGGTGCGCAAAATTTGATGCACCAAAATAGATCAAGCCCAGATGCACCAAACAGGTGCACCCTGCATGCGGGGTCGGATTTTTTTCATATTCAGGCGGGCCCCAGCCAAGGCACAATGTGGGCTTGGGAACCTTGCGGCATCGGGTCAATCTGGCACGGAAGCTGCATGCCGTTTTCGTGAATTTTTCGTCCCTCGCTTTCAACCCAGGAGCATCTGATGGCCAAGACCGTCGCCGACGTGATGAAGATGGTGAAGGAAAACGAAGTCAAGTTCGTTGACTTCCGCTTCACCGATACCCGTGGCAAACAACAGCACGTGACCGTGCCGATTTCCGCGTTCAGCGAAGACAAGTTCAGTGAAGGCCATGCCTTCGATGGCTCGTCGATCGCGGGCTGGAAAGGCATCGAGGCGTCGGACATGCTGCTCATGCCCGACCCGAACACCGCCAACATCGACCCCTTCTTCGAAGAGTCCACGCTGATTCTGGTCTGCGACGTACTCGAGCCGGGCGACGGCAAGGCCTACGACCGCGACCCGCGTTCGGTCGCCAAGCGTGCCGAGGCCTACCTCAAGGCTTCGGGCCTGGGTGACACGGCGTTCTTCGGCCCCGAGCCCGAGTTCTTCATTTTCGACGGTGTGCGCTGGAGCACCGAGCCGCAAAACCCGTTCTACGCGATCGAGGAATACGAAGCGCCGTGGAACTCGGGCGCCAAGCTCGAAGGCGGCAACCGTGGCCACCGCCCGACCACCAAAGGCGGGTATTTCCCGGTTCCGCCGGTCGACAGCACCCAGGACATGCGGGCCGAGATGGTGCTGATCCTCGAGTCGATGGGCATTCCGGTCGAGGTGTTCCACCACGAAGTGGCCGGCGCCGGCCAAAACGAAATCGGCACCAAGTTCAGCACGCTCGTCGAGCGCGCCGACTGGACGCAGACGCTCAAGTACGTGGTTTGGAACGTCGCCAATGCCTATGGCAAGACGGCGACCTTCATGCCCAAGCCCTACGCCGGTGACAACGGCAGCGGCATGCACGTGCACCAGTCCATCTGGAAGGACGGCAAAAACCTGTTCGCGGGCAATGGCTACGCGGGCCTGAGTGACTTTGCGCTCTACTACATCGGCGGCATCATCAAGCACGCCCGGGCGCTCAACGCCATCACCAACCCCACGACGAACAGCTACAAGCGTCTGGTGCCGGGCTTCGAAGCCCCAGTCAAACTGGCCTATTCCAGCCGCAACCGCTCGGCCTCGATCCGCATTCCGCACGTGGCGTCGGACAAGGCGCGCCGCATCGAGGCCCGCTTCCCCGATCCCATGGCCAACCCCTATCTGTGCTTTGCGGCGCTGATGATGGCCGGCCTCGACGGGGTGGAGAACAAGATCCACCCGGGCGAAGCCGCCAGCAAAGACCTCTACCACCTGCCGCCCGAGGAGGACGCGCTGGTGCCCACCGTCTGCCACAGCCTCGACCAGGCGCTGGAGTATCTCGACAAGGACCGTGCCTTCCTGACCAAGGGCGGCGTGTTCACCGACTCGATGCTCGACGCCTACATCGAGCTCAAGATGAGCGAGGTCACGCGCTTCCGCATGGCGGTGCACCCGGTCGAGTACGACATGTACTATTCGCTGTAAGACGACGGCGCATCGGAAATCAGGGGACGGTTGCGACCGTCCCCTTTTTTCTTTCTGCGCGCAGCGTCGGAAGCAGCGATTTGTCCGATACTTTTGCACCTGTGTGCCCTGCGTTACCCTTCGGAGGTTCGGGTTTGAAACTGACTCACTTGCTCGCCTGCGCTGCCGCGTCGATGGGGCTGGCGCTTCCCGTTTGGGCTCAAGAGCCGATCTACCGCTGTGGGAACGAATACACCAACAACCCTGCGGCAGCGCGAGACAAAAACTGCAAGCTCATCGATGGTGCCAACGTATCGGTCGTTCAGGGCAATCGGGCGCGCAACGCGGCGTCGGCTTCCCGCCCCAACGCGTCCGGTGCTTCGGTGGCGTCTCCAGGCAACCGGATCGACCCCAACGAACAGCGGGCACGGGACGCCGATGCCCGTGCCGTCCTCGAGGCCGAACTCAAGCGTGCCGAAGCCAAACTCGCGGAGCTGCGCGCCGAGTACAAAGATGGGCAGCCCGACAAAATCGGCATCGAGGCGCGCAACCATCAAAAGTACCTCGACCGTGTTGCCGAACTGAAGGCGGCGATCGCGCGCACCGAGGCCGACATCGCCGGTATCCGTCGGGAGCTCAGCCGGTTCGGTGCCCCTGGCGGTGGCTCCGACGCCCGTTGAGGAGCCCGGGATGAAGAGGCAGCGTGGGGAGAGCGCTGCGCGCATCGCGTTCGGCGCTTTTGACAGCCTGGCCACGCTGGTGGCGGTGCTCGATGCCGACCATCGGGTGGTGTTTGCCAACGCGGCGCTCGAGGATGCATTGGGCCTGCCTCGGCGCTTGGTCGAAGGCACCTTGTTGGTGGACTGGTTCCAGGATGGTGCCTCATTGGTCCACGCGCTCGACGGGCTCGAACGCAACGCCTACGCCGCCTTGCGCTACGAGGCGCAGCTGCGCCGCACCCAGCGCGAGCCTTTACCGGTGCACGTCATCGTGACGCGAGCCGAGGCGCCGCACCGGGCGGTGGTGGAGCTCGTTCCGCTGGAGGCGCAGGTCCGCAAGGAGCGGGAAGAGCGGCTCGTCGATCAGGCCGCGGCCAACAAGGAACTGGTGCGCAACCTCGCGCATGAAATCAAAAACCCGCTGGGCGGTATTCGTGGCGCGGCTCAGCTACTCGATCTCGAGCTGTCCACGCCCGCTTTGCGGGACTACACCCAGGTGATCGTCCATGAGGCCGATCGTCTTCAAGGCTTGGTCGACCGCTTGCTCGCGCCGCACCGCTCCCCGCAGGTCGTGGGTGACGTCAACATCCATGAGGTGTGCGAGCGGGTGCGCACCCTGGTTCTGGCCGAGTATCCGGCGGGACTGAGCATCCAGCGGGACTACGACACCTCGATCCCAGAGTTCCGCGGCGACCGCGAACAGTTGATTCAGGCCGTGCTCAACGTGGTGCAAAACGCTGCCCAGGCGCTCGCGGAGCGGCGTGCCCGCGGTGACGCGCTCATCGTTTTGCGCACACGGGTCGCCCGGCAGGTGACGCTCGGGAGCCACCGGCACCGGCTGGCACTGGAATTGCATGTCATCGACAACGGCCCCGGCATTCCCCACTCGATCAAGGACCGTGTGTTTCTGCCTCTGGTTTCGGCGCGCGAAGGTGGCTCGGGTCTGGGCCTCACACTGGCGCAGAACTTCGTGCAGCAGCATCAAGGCTTGATCGAGTGTGAGAGTGCTCCGGGTCGGACCGTTTTCAAAATTGTGATTCCCTTGCCATGAGGTTGCGTGCCTCGGGCTGCCGCACCGGAGCATGAATCGATGAAACCGATCTGGATCGTTGATGACGACCCCTCCATCCGCTTCGTGCTGGAGCGGGCCTTGCAACGGGAGCATGTTCCAACGCGCAGCTTCGAGCGGCCCAGCCAGGTTCTCGAAGCCATCGCCCATCTCGACACCCTGACGGCCGAGGCGCGCGCGCTCGAGGAGCCTGGCGTGCTCGTGAGCGACATTCGCATGCCCGGGGGCTCCGGCCTCGACCTGCTGACCGAGGTGCGGCGCACAAGGCCGCAGTTGCCGGTGATCATCATGACGGCCTACTCCGATCTCGACAGTGCGGTTGGGGCGTTTCAGGGTGGGGCTTTCGACTATCTGGCCAAGCCGTTCGATGTCTCCAAGGCCGTCACCTTGATCTGCCGAGCCTATGAGGAGCGTGAACAGCAGCAGCGCGCCGAAGAACAGAACACCGGCGCGGCGGAAATGCTCGGCCAGGCGCCGGCGATGCAGGACTTGTTCCGGGCCATCGGTCGCCTCTCGCCGAGCCATGTGACCGTACTCATCACGGGGGAAAGCGGCACGGGCAAAGAGCTCGTCGCGCGGGCCTTGCACCGACATTCCCCGCGTGCGAGCGGGCCGTTCGTGGCGATCAACACCGCCGCGATTCCGAAAGACCTGCTGGAGTCGGAACTCTTCGGTCATGAGCGCGGCGCATTCACCGGCGCGCAGACCTTGCGCCGTGGCCGCTTCGAGCAGGCCGACGGTGGAACCCTGTTTCTCGACGAGATCGGCGACATGCCGCTCGAGTTGCAAACCCGCTTGCTGCGTGTGTTGTCCGACGGGCAGTTCTACCGGGTCGGCGGCCATTCGCCGATTCACGCCAACGTCCGCGTCATCGCCGCGACCCACCAAAACCTGGAGCAGCGCGTCCGGGACGGCGTCTTTCGCGAAGACCTGTTTCATCGGCTCAACGTGATCCGCCTGCGCCTGCCGCGACTGGCCGAGCGCCGTGAAGACATCCCGATGTTGGCGCGGCATTTCCTCCAGCGCAGCGCACAGCAGCTCGGGGTCGAGCCCAAGCGCCTCTCGGATGCGGCGCTGGCCGCGCTGCAGCGTTACGATTTTCCCGGCAATGTGCGCCAGCTCGAAAACATCTGTCACTGGTTGACGGTGATGGCCCCCGCGCAGACGGTCGATGAAAAAGACTTGCCGCCGGAGGTCCTCGAAGGTTTGGCCCAGGCGGGCGCTCAAGCGCCTTCGTCGGATCGCGCCGACGCGACCGACAGCGCGCCACCGCGTGCGCAGCCCCGTACGGCAGAGGAAAGCGCTGGAACACCGGCGCCGTTGCCCCCATCGACGGCCGCCACGGATTGGTCCGTGGGCCTGTTCGAGGAAGCGGTCGAGCGCTTGCTGCGCGGCGAGCCCGAGGTTTGGGACACGCTGGTGCAACGCGTCGAGCGCCAGCTGCTTCAGGCCGGCCTCGCGGTCACCCATGGCCGTCGCGTGGACGCGGCGCTGCGCTTAGGCATCGGGCGCAACACCTTCACGCGCAAAGCGCAGGAACTGGGGCTGGAGGGTCGAGTGGCCGGGAGCACTCCATCGCCTGCCCGGGGCGATTCCCTGGGTGTTCGGACTGTCTCAGACTGAGAATCTTTTGCTTAGGGTTGCAGCACCTAGGGTAATTGCTGATCCCGCGCCCGGCGAGGCGACCAAGAATGGGCCTAGGCAACGCTGAACAAGTCCCCCGCGCGTCGCGCATCCCAGCTGCGGGCGGTCTGCGTCGTTGCAAATCCTCGCCATAGCTTGGGCTATGGCTGCGGTTTGCGCCTCGCATCCCATTCCGCGGCCGGGCGCGCGCCATCGCGGGAACTTGCTCACCGTTGCCTTTGGCTTGGGCCGGTCTACAGCGTCCGGGTCAATCATGGTTGCCCATTCGAGGAGACGCTTTTATGCAAAAGATGCTGCACATCAACCCCGACAAATGTACGGGCTGCCTCCAGTGCGAGATGGCCTGCTCGTTCGAAAACTACGGGGTGTACGCGACGGCGAAGTCGCGCATCAAAGTCTTTGACTTCCACCACACGGGCAAGAAAGTCCCCTATACCTGCACCCAGTGCGACGAAGCCTGGTGCCTGCATGCCTGCCCCGTGGAGGCGATCACCGTGGACAAGCTCACGGGAGCCAAGGTCGTCAACGAAACCACATGTGTCGGTTGCAAGGTCTGCACCATCGCGTGTCCGTTCGGCACCATCAATTACGTGGCCGAGACTGGCAAAGTGCAAAAGTGCGATCTCTGCGGCGGTGAGCCCGCTTGTGCCGACGCCTGCCCGACCGGCGCGATCACTTTCATCGACGCCAACTGGACCGGTCTTTCCAAGATGCAGCAATGGGCCGACAAACTGGGCAACCAGCCGTCTGCCGCCTGAAGGAGGTCACATCATGTCTTGGGCTGGAAAACTTCTCCGCGTCAATCTCACCAAAGGCACGGTCACGCCGGAGCCGCTGAATATGGACTGGGCGCGCGCCTACCTCGGCTCGCGCGGGCTCGCGGCCAAATACCTGACGAGTGAAATCGACCCCAAGGTCGATCCGCTGTCGCCCGACAACAAGATCATCTGGGCGACTGGTCCGCTCACTGGAACCATGGCGTCCACCGGCGGGCGCTACACCGTCTCCACCAAGAGCCCGCTGACCGGAGCGATCGCTTGTTCCAACTCCGGCGGCTATTGGGGTGCCGAGCTGAAAATGGCCGGTTGGGACATGGTGATCTTCGAAGGACGCAGCGACAAGCCGGTCTATCTCTACATCAACGACGATCTGGCCGAACTGCGCGATGCCTCGCATCTGTGGGGTAAGAGCGTCTGGGAAACCGAGGAGCTGATCAAGAAGGGCTTGCAAGACCCCCTGACCCGCGTGTCGAGCATTGGCAAGGCGGGCGAGGTGGGCGTGCTGTATGCCGCGGTGGTCAACGATCTGCACCGCGCGGCGGGCCGCTCGGGCGTCGGGACCGTGATGGGCAGCAAGAACCTCAAGGCCATCGCCGTGCGCGGTACCAAGGGCGTGGGCAACATCCGCGACCCCAAGGCCTTCATGCGCGTCACCAAGGAAAAAAAGCAGATCCTGCACGACAACCCCGTCACCGGCCAGGGCCTGCCGACCTATGGCACCCAGGTGCTGATGAACGTCATCAACGAGGTGGGTGCGCTGCCCACGCGCAACCACCGCGACAACCAGTTCGAGGGTGCGAAGGACATCTCGGCCGAGGCGATGGCCACGCCCCGCAAGACCGATGGCAAGCCGCAACTGGTCACCAATCAGGCGTGCTTTGGCTGCACCATTGCGTGCGGCCGCATCAGCAAAATCGATCAGACGCACTTCACGGTCGCCAATAAGCCGCAATACTGGGGTGCCAGCGGTGGCCTCGAGTACGAGGCGGCCTGGGCGCTTGGAGCGGCCAATGGTGTCAACGATCTCGAATGCCTGCAGTACGCGACCATGATTTGCAACGAGCAGGGAATCGATCCCATCAGCTTCGGTGCGACGGTGGGTGCGGTCATGGAGCTCTATGACCTCGGTATCCTCACCAAGGAGCAAATCGGGATCGAGGCGCCCTTTGGCTCCGCTGCGGCGCTCGCATTTCTGGTCGAGGAAACGGCGCAGGGCCGTGGCTTTGGCAAAGAGGTTGGCCTGGGCTCGAAGCGCCTGACCGAAAAATACGGGCGGCCCGATCTGTCGATGAGCAGCAAAGGGCAGGAGTTCCCGGCCTACGACGGCCGCGGCATCCAGGGCATCGGCTTGGCTTACGCCACGAGCAACCGTGGCGGATGCCACCTCCGCGGTTACACCATCGCGTCCGAAGTGCTTGGCATTCCGGTCAAGACCGATCCGCTCAGCACCGAAGGTAAGCCCGAGCTGGTCAAAGCCTTCCAGGATGCCACGGCGGCCTTCGATTCCTCGGGGCTGTGCGTGTTCACCACCTTCGCCTGGGGGCTCACCGACCTCGCGCCCCAGTTGCAGGCGGCCATCGGTGAAGAGTTCACCACCGAGGAACTCGAAAAAATCGGCGAGCGCATCTGGAACCTCGAGCGCGAATTCAACAACGCCGCGGGCTTCACGGCCAAGGATGACAGCTTGCCGCCACGGCTGTTGACCGAGCCTTGCAAGACCGGGCCGACCCGGGGCAAGGTCAACGAGTTGGCCAAGATGCTGCCGCATTACTACGAGGTGCGTGGCTGGGACGCCGAGGGGCGCCCCACCGCACAGACCCGCGCCCGCTTGGGTCTTTGAGCCGGACACGCCCAGGGCTCTGCTGGCAGGCGGCCCTGGGCAGAGGCGGCCCCTTGATGCGATTGAAAACATGAGGGGGTTGGGGCGTCAGCCTCGCCCTCGTTTCAGGCAACGCTGAATCCGTTTCCGCGATGGTGTGCCTTGCCCGGAGCGCGAGGGACTGCGGTGTCGTGTTGCTGCCAATTCGGAGTCTGTTTCCATGACGCACCATCTCATCCTGGGTAGTGGTCCGGCCGGCGTGATTGCCGCCGAAACCCTGCGTCGCCACGCGCCGGCGCAGGATCGCATCACGCTCGTGGGCGACGAGTCCGAGCCGCCGTACTCGCGCATGGCGATTCCCTACCTCCTGATCGGTCAGATCGGCGAGGCGGGCACCTATCTGCGCAAGGACCCGCGCCATTTCGAATCGTTGGGCATCGAGCTCCTGCGGGCACGTGCGGTGCGGGTCGACGCCGCAGCGCGAGCGGTGAACTTCGACAACGGGCAAGTCCTGAGCTTCGATACCTTGCTGATCGCCACCGGCTCCACGCCGGTGCAGCCGCCGGTACCTGGCATCGCCTCGGAAGGCGTGCTGCACTGCTGGACGCTGGCCGATGCGCGGGAGATCCTCAAGCGCGCGCAGCCGGGCGCGCGGGTACTGCAACTGGGGGCAGGCTTCATCGGTTGCATCATCATGGAGGCTCTGGCTGCGCGCGGCGTGGACCTGTCGGTCGTCGAGATGGGCGACCGCATGGTGCCGCGCATGATGGGGCCGACCGCAGGCGGCATGATCCGCGACTGGTGCGAATCCAAAGGCGTGCGTGTCTACACCAGCACCCGCATCGAGGCTGTGGAGCCCGGTGCGCCCTTGCGCGTGCGGCTCTCGAACGGGCAGACCCTGGAGGCGGATTTGCTCATCAGCGCCGCCGGCGTCAAGCCGACGATCGGTTTTTTGGCGGATTCGGGTATTACCCGTCTGCAAGGAGTGCTCACCGATGAGCACATGCAGACCAATGTGCCCGGCATCTATGCCGCAGGGGACTGCGCGGAGGCTTACGACAAGGTCAGCGGCCAGACCATCATCAGTGCGATCCAGCCCAATGCAGCCGAGCAGGCACGGGTGGCCGCTCTCAACATGGCCCGTCACCCGCAGCCGCCACAGGCCGAGCTCAAAGGCGTCACGCAGATCAACGTGCTCGATACCTTGGGCTTGATCTCAGCGAGTTTCGGCAATTGGCAGGGCGTCCCCGGGGGCGAGCATGTCGAGCTGACCGACGCGGCGGCGCACCGGCACCTCAGCTTGCAGTTCCAGGACGACGTTCTGGTCGGTTGCAACTGCGTCGGCTGGACCGAGCATGTGGGGGTGATGCGGGGTCTGGTCGAAGGGCAGGTGCCTCTGGGCGCGTGGAAGGACCAACTGTTGCGCAACCCCACCTTGCTCGCCGAGGCCTACCTGGCCGCTGCCCAGGGGCAAGGCCAATGGTCGGGCGCAGCCGACACCCGCCGGCGCTGAGCGGCCGCGCATGAACCGCCGACTGCCATGCGCATCACGCTCAAGCTGTTTGCCTCGCTGACCGACTACCTGCCCTCGCACGCCCGGCGGGACAACCAGGTGGAATTGGACGTGGCCCCGGACGCCACCATCGTCGATGTCATCGAGCCCCTGGGCCTGCCGCCGAAACTCGTGCACTTGGTTTTGGTCAACGGTGTGTACATTCCCCCGGAGGAGCGTGCGACGCGAACCCTCAACGAAGGCGATGCGCTGGCGATCTGGCCGCCGATTGCGGGTGGATGACGACGCGGCCGCTGTTGCCACTCGAGCGTTTTTCGGATGGCCACGCCTGAGCGCTTTACCCGCGAAATGGCATGCACCGAAGCCGAGTGGCTGCGCTGGTTGCCCGCAGCCATCGGCGAGCATTCCTGGGTTTTGCACCCGGGCGCTGCCGACGTCAGCCTAGGCACAGGCCGGCTGTCCCTGCGCTGGCAGGAGGGGCCTGCGCGACGCATCGCCTTGCTGCATCTGCCGACTTTGCTGGTCGCGTTTGGCTTCGAGTCGGTCGCTGAAGCCGAGCGCGCACGCTTCATGAAGCGCTTCGATCTCTACACCCACCGAGGGGGTGGCTAGTCTGGCCGAGCGAACGCGATGACATGGTCCACCGCCAGTCGGATGCCGATGCGTTCCCCGATGGCGTGGTTGTGGTGGGAGGGGACGAGGCACAGCACCTGTCGTCCGCTGTCGAGCCGGAGTGTGTAGAGGAATTCGGCGCCACGGAAGGCGCGCCGCACGACTTCGGCTTGGATCGGGCTGGCGTCGTCGTGGGTGATGTCGTCGGGTCGCAGCAGCACGTCGACGGCGGCGCCTCGACCCAGCGCCAGGCAACTGCCGCCATCGCATTGGGCGACATCGACCCCGCGCAGCACGCCGAGTTCGATCTGCACGGCATCGGCGCTCAGCACCTCGCCCGGCAGGAACACGCCTTGGCCGATGAAGTCCGCGACAAAACGCGAGGCTGGGCGGTGGTACAGATCGTAGGCGCTGCCCCATTGCACCAAGCGGCCTTCGTGCATTACGCCGATGCGGTCGGCCATGGCGAAGGCTTCATGTTGGTCGTGTGTCACCAGCAAGGCGGTGATGTTTTCATGCCGCAGCAGTTCCCGCACGTCGAGCGACAAGCGCTCGCGCAATTCCACGTCGAGGTTGGAGAAAGGCTCGTCGAGCAGCAGCAGCCTTGGGCGGGGCGCCAGCGCCCGCGCCAGCGCGACGCGCTGCTGTTGCCCGCCCGAGAGCTCCGTGGGCCGCTGACGCCGAACGGCATCGAGCCCGGTCAACGCCAGCATTTCCTCGACGCGCCGCTGGTGGTCCCCTTGAGCCCAGCGTCGCAGACCGAAGCCGACGTTGTCTTCGACGCTCAGGTGCGGAAAGAGCGCGTAGTCTTGAAACACGAGGCCGATGAATCGCTGTTCAGGCGGGACGAGGGTGGGCTCTTGCCCGGGGCGGGCATCGGCCACCGGGAGGCCGCCGATCCGTATGCGTCCGGCGCGCGGCGCCTCGAAGCCTGCGATCAGTCGCAAGGCCGTGGTTTTGCCGCAGCCCGAGGGGCCGAGCAGGCAGCCGACCTCGCCCGCCGGGATGTGCAGGCTGAGGCCCCGCAGGACAGTGCTTGCGCCGTAGGCGTGTTCCAGGTTTTCAATGTCGAGCATCGGTCTGTCGGATCAGGAGGAAAACCGGGAGCAGGCCGACGAGGGCAATCGCGACGGCGGGCAGGGCCGCGCGCTCCCACTCCCCTTCGGAGGTCATTTCGAACACGCGCACCGCCAGTGTGTCCCAGCCAAATGGGCGTGTCATCAGCGTGATCGGCAGCTCTTTCATCAGGTCCACGAACGCCAGCGCCGCGGCCGTGGCCAGCGTTCCGCGCAGCAAAGGCAGATGCACACGCCGCAGGCGGCCGAGGGTGCCTTCGCCCAGGATGCGCGCGGCTTCGTCCATGCTGCGGGAAATGCCTTGCAGGCCGGCCTCGATCGGCCCGTAGCCGACCGCCAGGAAGCGCACCAGGTAGGCCAGCAGCAGCGCGGCGAGCGTGTTGCTCAACAGCAGACGGTTCAGGCCCAGCGCATCGGCGATCCGGTGGTCGAGCCAGGTCAGGCACCAGACCGTCCCGACCGCCAGCACGGCGCCCGGCAGCGCGTAGCCCATGGTGGCCAGCCTTTGCGCCACGATCAAAGCGGGGCTCGTCTGCAGGCGCGCTGCGTAGGCCAAGGCCAGCGCCGTGCCGACCACGAGCAGCGCCCCCGCGGCCGAGAGCGCGAGCGAGTGCAGCGCGAAGCCGACGTAGCGCGCATCCAGGTCTTGCGCCATGACCCGGATGGCCCAGATCAGCAATTGGGCCATCGGTGCGGCAAAGGCCAGCAACCACAGCAGGCCGCAGTAGATGCTCGCCATCGCGGCGCGCCAGCCGCGCAGCGCCACCAAGGCCCCAGGAGCCGTCATTCGCGTCGTGCCCATGCGCGCCTGACGCCGAACCAGTGCAGCCTGGCCCAAGGCTGCGGCGAGCGCCAGAGCGATGAGGATGGCCGCCAGCTGAGCGGCAGCGTTGATGGATTGCAGAGCAAACCAGGTTTTGTAAATCGCGGTGGTGAAGGTGTTGTAGTTGAAAGCGGCGACGGTGCCAAAGTCGGCGAGCGTCTCCAACCAAACCAGCAGCAAGCCCGCGGAGATGGCCGGCAGCGCCATGGGCAGGGCGACCCTTCCGAAAGCTTGCAGTCGGCTGTGGCCCAGGGTTTGGGCGGCTTCCATCAGCCGTGCGCCTTGTGCGCGCAGCGCCGCGTAGGCGCTGAGGTAGACATAGGGGTAGAGCGCCAGGGTCAGCACCAGCACCGCACCGGCTGCGGAGCGGATCGGAGGGGCTGCGATGCCAAAGTGTGTGCGCAGCCAAGTGGGCAGTGGCGCCGAGAAATCGAGCCAGCCGATCCAGACGAAGGCGCCGACATAGGCTGGCAGGGACATGGGCAGCAGCAGCGCCCAAACGAAAAAGCGGCGCCCAGGGAACCGGCATAAGGCGGTGAGCGCCGCCGCAGGCACCCCGACGGCGAGTACGCCCGCGCCGACGCCGAGGGCGAGCGCCGCCGTGTGCCCCCAAAGCTCGGGCAGCACATGGCGCCCGAGGTGTGCCCAAATGTCGGGCGCCGGCCGGGCAAAGGCGCCCAGCAGGGCCAAGATGGGGGCGAGCGTCAGCAGGGTGATCGGAGTGACCCACACCCAGGTGCTCAGCCTGAGGCGCTGGCCGGCGTGCCTGTCTCGGTGGAAGACGCTCACTTGTAGCCGGTTCGGTCCATGAGCATCACGGCGCGAGCCTGGAGCCGGCCGGCCTCAGCCACGTTGATGGTGTTTGGCTTGAACGTTCCCCACGCGGCGACGGCGGGGGCCGGGCGCACGGCGGGGTTGGCCGGGTATTCGAGGTTCTGGTCGGCGTAGAGGTTTTGTGCCTCAGGTGAAGCGAGCCACTCGATCAGCCGTTGGGCCTCTTGAGGATGGGGTGCGTGGCGGGTGACGCCGGCCCCAGAGACGTTGACATGCACGCCCTCGTAGGCGAGGCCGGGGGCTTGGTTGGGCCAGAAGAGCGCGAGCGGCAGCTCGGGCTGCTTGGCCAAAAGCCGGCCGAAATAATAGGTATTGACGATGGTGACGTCACATTGCCCGGCCGCGACGGCTTCCATCGCCTTGGTGTCGTCGGCAAACGGCGGCGCGGCGAGGTTGGCGACCCAGCCGCGCACGATGGCCTCGGTCCGCTCCTCACCGTGCGCCTTGATCAGCGTGGCGACCAGCGACTGGTTGTAGACCTTTTTCGACGTGCGCAGGCACAGACGACCTTTCCACTTGGGGTCCGCGAGATCTTCATAGGTCGACAGGTCTTGGGGTTTGACGCGACGGGTGTTGTAGACGAGGGTTCGCGCGCGCACCGAAAGCCCGAACCATAGATCTTGCGGGTCGCGCAGATGGGCGGGGATCGCTGCGCGCAGCGCGGGGGAGGGTGTGGGACGCAGCACGCCTTCCGTGGCGGCCAGCCACAGATTGCCGGCGTCGACGGTCATCAGCACGTCGGCCGGGGTTTTATCGCCTTCGGCTTTGAGGCGGGCGAGCAGCGCCCCTTCGTTGTCGGTGATGAACTTCACCGTGACGCCGCTCTTGCGGGTGTAGGCATCGAACAGCGGCTTGATCAATTGCTCGTTTCGGGCGGAATAGACAACGACTTCGTTCGCCTGTGCCAGACCGGCGGCGGCTGCAAGCAGGAGGGCTGCGGTGGTGAACCATCGGCGCATGGGAAAGCTCCATTCAGTGGGAAGTTTCAATGGGCCCAACGTTAACCGATGTGCGAATGATTCGCAATAAAGAACCTTGAGTTCGACCCGTTTGCGCTGTGACAAGGCTTCGCGTGGGTCCCCAAGGGAGCAAGGCGCGCCTCAGAACGGCGGATCGTCAGCCCTTGGAGCGGCGGTTCCGACGGCTGCCGCAGGGGCGTCGATGGGCGCTGGTGTTTGGCCAGGAGCCACCTCGCCGCCGAGTGCCTCGACCAAGCCCGCGATGGCGCGCTGCAACTCGGCGGTCGAGAGGGCGACGTCGGTGTCGAAGCGTTCGCTCGGGTCGATGTCGCCCGCGGCGTCAAAAACGCCCTCGAGAAATTGCACCCGACGCAGTTGCAGCGACTCGGTGAGCACGAAGGCCACGCGCCCATCCCACGAGAGGGCGAGCCGCGTCGGTCGCAGCCCCCGCGCGAGATGCTGGCGGACTTCGTCGCTGAGGAGGTCGAGGCGGACGAGCTTGACGACGGATTTCTGCTCGTCGTCGGAGCGCAATTCACACTCGCGCTCGACCGCCAGCGCGCCGGGCCAGTCGTCGGGCGAAGCCGCCGAGAGCCACTCGGTCATGCCGGCTTGCGGTGTGTGCGCGGTTTGCAGCAAGCGCGGCGCGAGGGCGGGCATGGCGTGCGAGAGGGCGGTGAGGACGTCGTCAAGCCGCGCTCCGCTGGTGCTGTCGATCGCAAGCAAGCCGGTCTCAGGGTCGATCCAGACCCAGACCGAGGACTGTTTCGTGAAGGCCATCGGCAGCAGTTCGAGCCGCACGTCATCGCGCAGGTCGCGCAATTCCTTGCGGCCAGGCTTGCGTCCGGTGGTCTGCTCGATGTGTTGGGCGCGCTCCTCGACGGTGCGCCGCAGCACGTCACCCGGGACGGCACGAGTTTCGATCCGCAGCCGCAGCAGGCGCTGGCCCGCGACGGACTCGACCAGCGGCCCATGGGCCTGGCCGCGCGGCTCGATCCAGCCGACGGCCTTCTCCTGCGTGGGTGCGCAGGGCGCGAAGCGAGCCGGCTCGAGCGCGTCCTCGAGTGCGGCCAAAGGGGTGCGCGC
>NZ_JAEMQB010000131.1:0-8070 GCF_022759015.1 Tibeticola sp.
CGGATGAGGCCGTAGCGCGTATCGTCGGCCATGAACTCGGCAAAGCCGCCCCCGCCATGCAGCGCCAGCACCAGCGGCAGCGGCTGCCCCGCCTCGGCCACCCGCGGCACGTACGCCACCACCTTGCGCTCGAGACCTTGATGCGCCACGCGGATTTCATGGTTGCCTGGTGTGAGAGGCAGCGCGGCGGCGGCTGGCGTTGGCGCGGTCGCCGCGCGCCGCTGTGCGATGCGCTCGCGCAGCGAGAGCCGCCCCTCGTCGGCCTGCGCCGGCAGGCTCATTGCAGCCAAGGAAAGCACCAGCGAGAGGGCAGATACCCCGGTGCGCGCACGCCACATGGCTTTCCGGCGGCCCTGAAATGCTTGTTTTTTCATAGCATAAACGCACCATTTCACGTAGGCCTCTTTCGGTTTTGAGGACGGAAAACCCCGCGGCCGCGCGGCCATACCGACCCACCCTACTCTACGCGCATGACCCGCTGCGGCTTGAAGCCCAGGTCGGCGAGTTTGCCTTTACGGGCGCGGGCGGCGCGCGCGTTGTTGAGGCTGCGGATTTCGAGCGTTTCTTCGCGGGGCTTGCCGCCGCGGCCGATGCCTTCGATGCGCACGCTGCGGGTGTAGGCTGCCGCGCCCGCCAGGGTGTCTTTGGGGTCGAGGTCGATGAGAACCAGGCCGCGGCCGCCGCCGGACTGGAGCTTGAGCTCCGTGAGATCGAAGGTCAGGATGCGCCCGAGGGTCGACGCGCAGCACACCTGCGTGGCCGGCGCCAGCGGCCGGCTGCCCGAATGGCCCGAGACATGCGAGGGCAGGCACAGCGTTTCGCCTTCAGCGAGCGTGACGAAGGCTTTGCCGGCCTTGAGGCGCGTGCTCATGTGCTCGACCGTGGCGAGGAAGCCGTAGCCGCCCGAGTTGGAGAGCAGCAGCGTGGCCGCCGCCGGCCCCGCGAAGAAATGCACGAGCTCAGTGCCCGCCTCGAGCTCGATGAAGCTCGTGACCGGCTGGCCGTCGCCGCGCGCGCCGGGTAAGGACGCCACCGGCACGGAATAGACCCGACCGTTGCTGCCAAACGCAATCAGGGTGTCGACGGTGCGGCATTCGAAGGTCGCGTAGAGCGCATCACCCGCCTTGAATGCGAAGCCGGCCGGGTCGTGCTCGTGGCCGCTGCGCGCGCGCACCCAGCCTTTTTGCGAAACGACCACGGTGACCGGCTCGTCGAGCACCTTGACTTCCGCGACGGCGCGCTTCTCGGCCTGAATCAGCGTGCGGCGCGGATCGGCGAAGGCTTTGGCGTCGGCCTCGATCTCGCGCACCATGAGGCGGCGCAGCGCCGCGCTGGAGCCCAGGATTTCGTCGAGCCGCGCGCGCTCCTCGCGCAGTTCGGCAAGCTCCTGCTCGATGCGGATCGCCTCGAGTCGGGCGAGCTGACGCAGGCGGATTTCCAAAATGTCCTCGGCCTGCCGATCGGAGAGGGCAAAGCGCTCGATCAGCGCGGCCTTGGGCTCGTCGCTCGCGCGGATGATGGCGATCACCTCGTCGATGTTGAGCAGCACCGCCTGCCGGCCTTCGAGGATGTGGATGCGGTCGAGCACCTTGGCCAGACGGTGGCGCGTGCGCCGCTCGATGGTGCTTTGGCGAAAGGCGATCCACTCGGTCAGCAACTGCCGCAGCGACTTGAGCACCGGCCGACCGTCGAGCCCGATGGCGGTGAGGTTGATCGGCGCGGTGGTCTCGAGGCTCGTGTGCGCGAGCAAGGTGCGGATGAGCTCGGCCTGCTCGATGCGGCTGCTGCGCGGCTCGAACACCAGGCGCACCGCGGCTTCCTTGCCCGACTCGTCGCGCACGGCGTCGAGCACCGCGAGCACACTGGCCTTGAGCTGGTTCTGCTCAGCGGTGAGCGCTTTTTTACCAGCCTTGACCTTGGGGTTGGTGAGCTCCTCGATTTCCTCGAGCACGCGCTGCGCGCTCACGCCGGGCGGCAGTTCGGTCACGACGAGTTGCCACTGGCCACGCGCAAGCTCCTCGATCTTCCAGCGCGCGCGCACCTTGAGCGAGCCACGGCCGCTGCGGTAGGCCTCGGCAATCTCTGCAGCGCTGCTGATGACCTGCGCGCCCCCGGGGTAGTCCGGGCCGGGGATGAGCGCGAACAATGCCTCGTCCGAAAGCGCCGGGTCTTTGATGAGCGCGATGCACGCATCGGCCACCTCGCGCAGGTTGTGGCTGGGAATTTCGGTGGCCAGGCCCACGGCGATGCCGCTCGCGCCATTGAGCAGCACGAACGGCAGCCGTGCGGGCAGTTGGCGCGGCTCTTCGGTGGAGCCGTCGTAGTTGGGAATGAAATCGACCGTGCCTTCGTCGATCTCGTCGAGCAGCAGCCGGGTGATCTTGGCCAACCGCGCCTCGGTGTAGCGCATGGCCGCCGCGCCGTCGCCGTCGCGGCTGCCGAAATTGCCCTGGCCGTCGATGAGCGGATAGCGCTGCGAGAAATCCTGCGCCATGCGCACCAGCGCGTCATACGCCGCCTGGTCACCGTGCGGGTGAAAGCGCCCGAGCACGTCACCGACGACCCGCGCGCTCTTGACCGGCTTGGCCGCCACGTTGCCGCCTGCGCCGCCATAGCCCAAGCCCATGCGGTGCATGGCGTAGAGGATGCGTCGCTGCACTGGCTTTTGCCCGTCGCACACGTCGGGCAGCGCACGGCCCTTGACGACGGACAAGGCGTATTCGAGGTAGGCGCGCTGGGCATAGTGCGCCAGATCGGGAAACTCGGCGTCGCCGCCGGGAGCGGGGGTGTCGAAAAGCGTGGTCTCAGTCATGGCGTGTGGCGTTCGGGTTCAGCGGCGCCTTGAGGCAACGCTGAACAAGTTCCCGTGATGGTGCGCGCCCGACTGCGGGATGAGATGCGAGGCGCAAACCGCAGCCATAGCCGCAGCTATGGCGAGGATGTGCAACGACGCAGACCGCCCGCAGCCGGGATGCGCAGCGCGCGGGGGACTGATTCAGCGTCGCCTCAAACATCGACATCGACCGCATCGCCGTGCAGTTCCATCAGTTCGCGCCGCGCCGCGGCCTCGCCCTTGCCCATGAGTTGCGTCATGAGTGCGGTGGTGCGCGCGGCGTCGAGGCTGCCCAGCGTCACGGGCATGAGGCGTCGGGTGTCGGGGTTGAGCGTGGTTTCCCACAGTTGCTCGGCGTTCATCTCGCCCAGGCCTTTGAAGCGGCTGATGCTGCACTTCTCGCGCGGCACGCCTTCTTTGGCGGCTTTGTCGAGCACGGCGGCGAGTTCACCCTCGTCGAGCGCGTAGAACTTGGCTGCGGGTTTCTTGCCGCGCGCGGGCACGTCGACCCGGTAGAGCGGCGGGCGCGCCACGAACACATGGCCGGCCTCGATCAACCGCGGGAAGTGCCGGAAGAACAGCGTGAGCAGCAGCACCTGGATGTGCGCGCCGTCCACATCGGCGTCGGAGAGGATGCAGATCTTTCCATAACGCAGACTGGACAGATCGACGGTGTCGTCCGGCCCATGCGGATCGACGCCGATGGCCACCGCGATGTCGTGCACCTCGTTGTTGGCGAACAGGCGGTCGCGCTCGACCTCCCAGGTGTTGAGCACCTTGCCGCGCAGCGGCAGGATGGCCTGGAACTCCTTGTCGCGGCCCATCTTGGCGCTGCCGCCGGCAGAGTCGCCCTCGACCAGGAACAACTCATTGCGCGAAAGGTCACGGCTTTCACAATCGGTGAGCTTGCCCGGCAGCACCGCCACGCCCGAGCCCTTCTTCTTCTCGACCTTCTGGCTCGCCCGCTGGCGGGTTTGGGCGGCGCGGATGGCGAGTTCGGCCAGCCGCTTGCCGTGCTCCACATGGGCATGCAGCCAGAGTTCGAGCGCGGGGCGCACGAAGCCCGCCACCAGGCGCAGCGCGTCGCGGGAATTGAGCCGCTCTTTGATCTGGCCCTGGAACTGCGGGTCGAGCACCTTGGCCGAGAGCACGTAGCTCGCGCGGGCGAACACATCCTCGGGCAGCAGCTTCACGCCCTTGGGCAGCAGGCCGTGCAGTTCGATGAAGCCTTTGACGGCCTGGAACACGCCCTCGCGCAAGCCCGCCTCGTGCGTGCCGCCCGCGGGCGTGGGAATCAGGTTGACGTAGCTCTCGCGCACCGTCGGCCCTTCCTCGGTGAAGGCCAGGCACCAGGCCGCGCCCTCGCCTTCGGCAAAACTGTCGCTTTGCGCATCGGCCCAGCCTTCGCCCTCGAACAGGGGCACGACCGGCTCGGCGGGCAAGGTTTGCGCAAGGTAGTCGCGCAGCCCGCCCTTGTAGAGCCAGGTCTGGGTGTCGCGGGTTTTCTCGTTCGTGAGGCTGACCGTCACGCCGGGCATCAGCACCGCCTTGCTGCGCAGCAGATGGGTGAGTTCGGCCAGCGGCAGCACGCTGCTCTCGAAATAGCGTGCATCGGGCCAGACACGCACGATGGTGCCGCTGCGCTTCTCGCCCGCCTCGGCTGGGCGAACGACCAGCGGCTCGGCCACGTCACCACTGGCGAAGACGATGCGCGCGACCTCGCCGCCGCGTCGGCTCGTGACTTCGAGCCGCGTGGCCAGCGCATTGGTCACCGACACGCCCACGCCGTGCAGGCCACCCGAGAAGGCATAGGCGCCGCCCTTACCTTTGTCGAACTTGCCGCCCGCGTGCAGCCGCGTGAACACGAGTTCGATCACCGGCGCGCCCTCCTCGGGATGCAAGCCAAACGGAATGCCGCGGCCGTCGTCCTCCACGCTGACCGAGCCGTCGGCGTGCAGGGTGACGGCGATCTTTTTCGCAAAGCCCGCCAGCGCTTCGTCGGCGGCGTTGTCGATCACCTCCTGCACGATGTGCAGCGGGTTGTCGGTGCGGGTGTACATGCCCGGGCGCTGTTTGACCGGCTCGAGCCCTTTGAGCACGCGAATCGACGCCTCGCCATAGGCGGCGGTCTGGGTTTTCGGTTCGTTCACGGAAGCCATAGGGGCGCGATTGTACGGCGGCACGCGGAAAACACCTGGTTATCCATACAGCTTGCACGCCAGCAAAGCAGGGGCGAATTCGCTACATTCGGCACATGAGTTCCGCCACCCCCCGCCAGGCTACTGGCCACCGCCCGCTCTCCATGACCCAGGTGCTGCTGTGCGGTGCGCTGATCGTCACGCTGTCCATGGGCGTGCGCCACGGCTTCGGGCTGTGGCTGCAGCCCATCACGCAGGCACGCGACTGGTCGCGCGAGAGCTTCGCGCTGGCACTGGCGGTGCAGAACCTGAGCTGGGGGCTGGTCGGCATCGTGGCCGGCATGCTGGCCGACCGCTACGGCGCGCTGCGCGTGCTCATCGCCGGTGCCTTGCTCTACGCGCTGGGGCTGTGGGGCATGGCGCAGAGCACCACGCCGCTGGGCTTTGCGCTGACCACGGGCGTGCTGATCGGCGCGGCGCAGGCGGGCACCACCTATGCCGTGATCTACGGGGTCATCGGCCGCAACGTACCGCCCGAGCGCCGATCCTGGGCGATGGGCGTGGCGGCCGCCGCGGGCTCCTTCGGCCAGTTCCTGATGGTGCCGGTGGAGGGCTGGCTCATCACCACGCTGGGCTGGCAGCGCTCGCTGTGGGCGCTGGCCTTGGCGGTGCTGCTCATCATCCCGCTGGCCTGGGGGCTGCGCGAGCGGCGTGCGCACGCCGGCGGGGTGCGTGGGGAGCAGTCCATCCTGCAGGCCCTGCGCGAGGCGCTGGCCTACCCAAGCTTTCGGCTGCTGATGGCGGGCTATTTCGTCTGCGGCTTTCAGGTGGTGTTCATCGGTGTGCACATGCCGAGCTACCTCAAGGACCACGGGCTTTCGCCGCAGGTCGCGAGCTACGCGCTCGCGCTCATCGGGCTGTTCAACGTGCTGGGCACCTATGCCGCTGGCGCGCTGGGGCAGCGGCTGGCCAAGCGGCACATCCTGGCCTTCATCTACCTCGCCCGCTCCGTGGCCATCTCGGTCTTTCTGCTGCTGCCGCTCACACCGGCGAGCGTCTACGTGTTCGCCGCGGTGATGGGCGTGCTGTGGCTCTCGACCGTTCCGCCGACGAACGCGGCGGTGGCGCAGATTTTCGGCGTGGCGCATCTGTCCATGCTCGGCGGCTTCGTGTTCTTCAGCCACCAGATCGGCAGCTTCATGGGCGTGTGGCTCGGCGGCCTGCTGTACGACCGCACCGGCAGCTACGACATCGTCTGGTGGATCGCCATCGCGCTCGGCATCGTGGCGGCGCTGGTGAATCTGCGCGTGAACGAGCAACCGATCCGCCGCAGCCTGCCGCGTGTGCAGGCCGCCGCATGAAGCCGCTGCCCCGCTGGCTGCTGTGGGCGCTGGCCCTGGCCACGCTGCTGGCGGTGTTCAGCCTGTACGGGCGGGGCGACTTCATGCTGGACGTCGCGAACCAACTCTGGGGATGCTTTTGAGGCATGGGGCAACGCTGTCAAGCCACCCCAAGACCGATATTTCCAATGTTTTTGGCCCGATGCCAGCGTGAAATGGTCATGTGTTGCTATGAAAATTGATGCTTTCGCAGCCCAGAGCCATGCGGGTTTGGCGCCCTCGCCTTGGGTGCAGCGTTGGGCGCATCTCGTTGCCTCGGGTGCTCGGGTGCTCGACGTGGCCTGCGGACGGGGACGCCATGTGCGCTGGTTTGCCGAACGAGGCTGTGCCGTCACCGCCGTCGACCGCGACGCCGAGGCCATCACCGCGCTGGCCGCGTTGCCCGGCGTGCACGCGGTCTGCGCCGACATCGAGGCCGGCCCCTGGCCCTTCGAGGGCCAGCGCTTCGACGCAGTGGTGGTCACCAACTACCTTTGGCGCCCGCTGCTGCCCACACTGGTCGAGAGCGTCGCGCCCGGCGGCGTGCTGATCTACGAGACCTTTGCCGTCGGCAACGAAGCCTTCGGCAAGCCCTCGCGGCCGGACTTTCTGCTGCAGAGCGGCGAGCTGCTGCGCGCCTGCGGCCTGTGCCGAGCCCGCCCGGCGCTGCGGGTCGTGGCGTATGAGGAGGGGCGGCTCGAAGCGCCCACGCGCTGCGTGCAGCGCCTCGCGGCGGTGCGCGACGCAGCGCCATCGGCCTGCGCCCTGCCGTCGTTAGAATGAGTCTTTTCGCTCCCTGGCTGCGAACTCCATGACATCCACTTTCCGCCCCATCCGGGGCAGCATTCCAGCGCTCGTCACCCCGATGCTCGAGGATGGGCGCGTCGACTATGCGGCGCTGCGGCGCTTGATCGACTGGCACATCGCGGAGGGCACCGACTGCATCAGCGTGGTCGGCACCACCGGCGAATCGCCCACCGTCACCGTCGAGGAACACTGCGAGATCATCCGCGTCACCGTCGAGCAGGCCGCCGGCCGCGTGCCCGTCATGGCGGGCTGCGGCGCCAATTCGACGGCCGAGGCCATCGAACTCGCCCGCTTTGCAAAAAAGGTCGGTGCCGACTGCCAGTTGCAGGTCGTGCCCTACTACAACAAGCCCACGCAAGAGGGCCAATACCGGCATTTCAAGGCGATCGCCGAGGCCACCGGCGACCTGCCCATCATCCTCTACAACGTGCCTGGCCGCACCGTTGCCGATATGGCGCCCGAAACCGTGCTGCGGCTGGCGCAGGTGCCGGGTATCGTCGGCATCAAGGAAGCCACGGGCAACATCGAGCGCGCGCAGTGGCTCATCCGTGAAGCGCCCGAGGGCTTTTCCATCTATTCCGGCGACGACCCGACGGCCGTGGCCCTCATGCTGCTCGGCGGGCACGGCAACATCAGCGTCACCGCCAACGTGGCCCCGAGCCTGATGCACGAGCTCTGCATGGCCGCCATCGCCGGCGACGTGGCCCGCGCCCGCGCAATTCAAAAGCAGTTGCTGCCCCTGCACAAGGCGCTGTTCGTCGAGGCCAATCCGATCCCGGTCAAATGGGCCCTGCAGCGCATGGGCCAGATCGGCGCGGGCATCCGGCTGCCGCTGACGCCGCTTTCGGACGGCTACCACGCCACGGTCGAGGCGGCCCTGCGCGAAGCCGGTCTGCTCTGACTCCCTCTTTCC
>NZ_JAEMQB010000167.1:0-35219 GCF_022759015.1 Tibeticola sp.
CGCCTGGCTCGGCGCCGGGCAAGCCTGGTACGGTGCCTGGGCGATCGTGTTGCCGTTCTACTTGTTCATGGTCGGACACGGCATCCACCAGCCGTGCGGCCAAAGCGGTGCGGTCGGCCCGTTTCCGCAAACCGCGGGCACGGCCTCCGCAGTGAACGGGTTTTGGATGATGGTCGCCGCGTTCGCGATGGGCGACTGGATCGGCATCCACCTCGACGGCAGCATCTGGCCGCTGGTGCATGGCATCCTGTTCTGGACCGTGCTGATCTGCGCTGCCGCCTGGCTGCTGGTACCGCGGGCGGCCGCTGCAAAGCCATGACCGGCACGACAATCCCCGACGCCAGCGGGAAGCTCCCGTCCCTATGCATCGCCGGCCCAACCGCCAGCGGCAAGACGGCGGCGGCGTTGGCAATTGCGGCGCGCTGGCCGGTGGAGATCATCAGCGTCGACTCGGCACTGGT
Source organism: Tibeticola sp. (assembly GCF_022759015.1). NCBI lineage: Bacteria > Pseudomonadati > Pseudomonadota > Betaproteobacteria > Burkholderiales > Comamonadaceae > Tibeticola > Tibeticola sp. The sequence goes on from NZ_JAEMQB010000167.1 coordinate 462, forward strand.
CTACCGCGGCATGGACATCGGCACCGCCAAGCCCAGCGCCGAGGAGCGCGCGGCCGTGCCGCACCACCTGATCGACATCCGCGACCCGAACCAGCCATACAGCGCCGCCGAGTTCGTGCGCGACGCCCGGAGCCTGATGGCATCCATCCGCGCGCGCGGCCGACTGCCGCTGCTCGTGGGCGGCACGATGCTGTACTTCAAGGCGCTGTTCGAGGGCCTCGACGCGCTGCCCGCCGCCGACGCCTCGGTACGTGCCGAGATCGAAGCCGCCGCACGCGCCCAGGGATGGCCCGCGCTGCATGCCGAACTCGCCCGCGTGGACCCGGCCACAGCCGCGCGGCTCTCGCCCAACGACAGCCAACGGATCCAACGCGCGCTGGAAATCTGGCGGCTGTCGGGCCAGCCCATGTCGCGTCTGATTGCTTCTAATTCAGGAGCAAAACCGGACCATTCCACGCCGGGATACCGGATGTTTTCCTTGGAACCGATCGACCGGGCCTGGCTGCACGAGCGCATCGCCCAGCGTTTCGACCTGATGCTGGCGCATGGCCTGCTCGACGAGGTGCGGGCCTTGCGCGCACGCGGCGACCTGAGCCCCGAGTTGCCCGCCATGCGCTGCGTGGGCTACCGGCAGGCCTGGGCCTGGCTCGACGCCCAAGGCCGCGCCGACCCGCCGCCGCTGGCGCAGCTGCGCGAACAAGGCATCGCCGCAACCCGTCAGCTCGCCAAACGGCAGCTCACCTGGCTGCGCAGCATGAGCGACCGCCAGGTGCTTCCCTGCGACGCGCCGGACGCCCTCGATGCGCTGCTGCGTGCGGTCGATGCTCTCTTCCAAGGACCCGCCTGACGGCGAGCACCTTTGGCCAGGGCAACGCTGAATAAGTTCCCGCGATGGTGCGCGCCCGGCTGCGGGATGGGATGCGAGGCGCAAACCGCAGCCATAGCCGCAGCTATGGCGAGGATTTGCAACGACGCAGACCGCCCGCAGCCGGGATGCGCGGCGCGCGAGGGACTTGTTCAGCTTTGCCCTAAGCACAAAAAAGCCAGCGCGAAGGCTGGCTTTTCCGGTTCAGGCCACGAGCCCGATCACTCGATGGTCAGGCGCTGGGCGTTGTTGGCAGCTTTTTTCGGCAAGGTCAGCGTCAAGATGCCGTTTTCGTACTTGGCCTTGGCCTGGCTGGCGTCGATGTCCTGCGCCAGTTGGAAGCTGCGGGCCACAGCACCGTAGTAACGCTCGGTGCGCAGCACCTTTTCGCCTTCGGTCTTGCGATCTTCCTGTTTGATTTCGGCGCGCAAGGTGACGAGGTTGCCGTCGATCGAGACGTTGATGTCATCCTTGTTCACACCCGGAATCTCGGCCTGGACCGTGTAGGCGCGGTCATCCTCCTTCACGTCGACCTTGATCTGCGCCGGAGAGGGCAGCGGGTCGCCATGCAGGGGGCGCACGTAAAAGGCCGGCGCCAAGTCACGGAACAAGTCATCGAACAGGTTGCCACGGGTCATCAGAGAGGACATATCGAACTCCTTTCGTCTATGAGATCTTTACTGGGGCCGCTGCGGAACCGAGCAGCCATGTCCGGAAGATAGGAGCGGCTGCGCCAACTTCAAGCCCCCGTTTGCCGCGGGCTTGGCACCTCGCTCGACCCCGCGCAGGCAGCCCATGGACGAGCGCTCGGTGAAAAATTGCTCTGAGTCAAGAAACTCGGCGTCGCTGGGAACTACATTGATCCATATCAGACGGACGCCTACGCTGCGCCAAACCCCAACCCTTCGGAGACCAACCCCCATGACGCTGATGATCGACTCCATCGAAGCCGCCGTCGACCATGTGCTCGACACCGTCAAAGGCGACATCGTGCTGGGCATCCCCCTGGGCATCGGCAAGCCCAATCCTTTCGTCAATGCCTTGTACCGGCGCGTCAAGGCCAATTCCAGGCGCCGGATGCGGATCATCACCGCACTCTCACTCATCAAACCCGCGCCCAAATCGGACCTCGAGCGCGCGTTTCTGCAACCGCTGGTCGAGCGCGTCTTTGGCGACTACCCCGACCTGGAATATGCGGTGGACCTGCGCAACCAAGCGCTGCCACCGAACATCGAAGTCCGAGAGTTTTTCATGAAGACCGCCGACTACATCGGCAACGACCTGGCCCAGCAAAGCCATATCTCGACCAACTACACCTTTGTGGCGCGGGACATGCTGCTGCAGGGCATCAACGTCATCGCACAAGCGGTTGCCGTCCAGGGCGAAAGCGACTCGATGCGGCTGAGCTTGTCGAGCAACCCGGACGTCACGTTTGAGGTCATTGAGAAGGTCCGCGGCGCCGGGCGCCCCTTGCTGGCCGTCGGCGTGATCAATCGAAAAATGCCTTTCATGCCCAACGGCGCCGAAGTAGCCCCTGAGTTTTTCGATGTCGTCGTCACCGATCCCGCAGGCACGCACACCTTGTTTGGTCCGCCCAACAACCGGGTGGGGTTTGCCGACTATGCGATCGGCCTGCACGCCTCCAGCTTCGTTGCCGACGGCGGCACGCTGCAGATCGGAATCGGGTCGCTCGGCGACGCGATTGCCCAGTCGCTGATCGTGCGCGAGCGTCACGCGGCCGAATACCGCTCCATCCTCGAGTCGCTCTGCCCAGACGGTCTCGATGGACGCGAACTCGGCCGCTTCGAAGAAGGCATTTATGGCTGTTCGGAGATGTTCGTCAACGGCTTTCTCAAGCTGATCGAGGCCGGGATCGTGCGCCGCGAAGTCTTTGCCGACACCCGACTGCAGCAACTCATCAACGAGCAGAAGATCCCCGCTGCTGCCGTCACCGCACGAACGCTGCAAGCACTGCTCGAAAGCGGACGGATACGCTCACCGCTGCGGGACAAAGACCTCGCCTTCCTCAAACGCTTCGGCATCCTGCGCGAAGGCGTCACGCTCGAGGGCAATGCACTCGTGTTCGAGGGCCGACGCTACGCCAACGACCTCAACGACCCGGCCCATTTCGCCTCCGTCGCCCACGATCTGCTCGGCGCCCGGCTCAAAGGCGGCATTTACATGACCGGCGGCTTCTTCCTGGGCCCCAACGACTTCTACGAACGGCTGCGGACCATGCCGCCCCAGGAACTGGCGAAGATCGACATGACGCGCATCGACTTCATCAATTCGCTCGATGGCCAAAGTGAGCTCAAGCGCGCCCAACGCTCCAAGGCTCGCTTCATGAACACCACCATGATCGTGACCCTGCTCGGCGCAGCCGCCAGCGACGCGCTCGAGTCCGGCCAGGTCGTCAGCGGTGTCGGCGGTCAATACAACTTCGTCGCGATGGCCCACGCGCTGCCCGATGCGCGGCTGTTGATGATGCTGCGCGCCACCCACGAAACCAAAGACGGCCTGACCAGCAGCATCGTCTGGAAGTACGGCAACATCACCATCCCGCGCCACCTGCGCGACATTTTCATCACCGAATACGGTGTGGCCGACCTCCGGGGGCAACCCGACAGCGAAGTCATCAAGCGGCTGATCGCCATCGCCGACTCGCGCTTCCAGGACGAACTGGTACGCGAAGCCAAATCCCACGGCAAGCTCGAAGCGAGCTACGAAGTACCCCCACAGTATCGGCAAAACCTTCCCGAGGTAATCGCCGAAAAACTCGCCCCTTGGCAAGAAGCCGGGCTGCTGCCGCCCTTCCCATTCGGCACCGACCTCACGCCCGAAGAGATCGCGCTCGTCACCGCCTTGAAGAAGCTCAAGCACGCCTCGGAACATCCAACCGAACTGCTGAGCCTGGCCTTCAAGGCCTTCATCGAGGGCAAGGACTTAGCCCCGAGCTATCAAAAACGCCTCGGCCTCGAAGAAGTGCACGGCATCAAGGATCTCCTGCTGCGTAAGCTGCTGGCCGGAAATCTCTGAGCTTGGCTGGGCCGATGGAGGAGACCCCAACGGCCGGAATCATCGTTGCCTCAGTGCAAGGGCTCGTCGACGCCCGGCGGCAGGGGCAGGATCGGAATGCCCTCATCCAGCAATGCCTCGGCCTCCTCGAGGCTGGCGCGCCCCCGGATCTGGCGCGGGTCGATCTCGCCCTTGGCCATCCGCCGTACCTCTGCGGGGAAACGCTCACCCACATCCTCGCTCTGGTGTACCCATTGCCGGACTGCGTGTAGCCACTGCGCGATCGCCGCGTCCCCAGGCCGTGGCGCGCTTTCCGTGTGTGCAGAGCGATCCGCCTCCGAACCGGACTTCGCCAGATGCGCAGCACTCGGGATGCGCCGAACCTCGCGGTCACCGCACAACGGGCACTCGAGCAAACCTCGCCGCTGCTGATCCCGCCAGTCGGCATCCGACTCGAACCAACCCTCGAACCGATGACCACTCGCACACTGAAACTCGAAGACCTTCACGGCGACTCCTGGAACGAAAACGCCTATCGGCGACGCACCGGCCTGGGCGTCGCTCAGCCCGCCACGTTCGGTGCAGGCTGCCAATCGATCGCGTCTCGATGGCGCAAGCGCTCTTGCAACCAGAAGGCGCCGACGATGGTCTTGGCGTCCGTCACGCGCCCATCTTGACACGCTTCAAGCAGCCACGGGAAATCCACCACCACGGTCTCGACGAACTCCCCCGGGTCGAGCTGTGTGGGGCCAGGCTCCAAGCCGCGCGCAAACCAGACCTCGATGCGCTCGGTCGAGTACGCCACCAAGGGATGCAAGCTGCCCGCATATGCCCACTCGCGCGCAGAAAAGCCGGTTTCTTCGCGCAGTTCGCGCACGGCACAAATCAAGCCGTCTTCGTCGCGCTCGCGCTTGCCGGCCGGAAACTCGATCATCACCTGGCCAATCGGATAGCGAAACTGCCGCTCAACCACGACCCGTAAGGGCGCATCGACCGAGATCGGCTCCAACAGCGGAACGACCATCACCGCGCCGGGATGATCCACATACTCGCGGAACGCGGTCTCCCCGTCCGGCAAGCGCACCCGGTCGCGAAAAACCTGCAGCAAGCGCCCCTCGAAGACGGGCTCCCCATCGATTCGCTCTTCGAGCAGCGCCGCATCGGAGGCTGCCACGGCATCAGGCTCCACGGCGAACCAGGAAACGGTAGACGAAGCCCGGAAACGCAAACGTCAGAAACAAAGCCGCCGTGATGGCGTAGAACTCCCAGCCCTGGGGAGCCACTTGGCCCTGGCGTTGCTCCAGCCAGAACCCCACCGCTCCGGCCATGCCGTAATAAATCAAACACTCCAAGAGTCGCAGCACCAGCGACTTCGGCCGAGACAGCCGCACCACACCGAGAAACCGATCGGTGAAGAACGGGACGTTGGCCAGCACGAATGCCAGCAACAAGAACGCTGCGGAAGATGCCGAGGACATGAGTCAAAACCGGGTTCGGCTCGCTCAAGAACCGAGCATGAGCACAATCGCCCGCGCGCAAATGTCCATCAGGCCTGCGGGCAGAAGACCCACCGCCAACAGCAAGGCCGCGTTGGCGGCAAGCACCGTGCGCGCGCCAGCCGGGGCCAGCACAACCCCACTGTGGCCGGTTTCGGGCGCGTCAAAGTACATGATCTTGACGACCCGCAGGTAGTAAAACGTCCCGATCAGCGACATCAGCACCGCGTAGACCGCGAGCGCCAAGTGCCAGGTCTCTCCGGTGGCCACCAAAGCCTGCAACACCGCGAGCTTGGCATAAAAGCCCACGAGCGGTGGAATCCCCGCCAAGGAGAACATGCAGGCAGCCATGATGCCGGCATAAAGCGGTGCCCGTTGGTTCAAACCGGCGAGATCCGTCAGTGCGTCACTCTCGAAGCCTTCGCGCGACAACAAAAGAATCACGCCGAAGGTCGCTACCGTCGTCAAGACATAAGAGACGACATAAAACATCGCCGAACTGTAGGCATTGGCCGCGGGCAATGCAGTGCCCTGAACGACGCCGCCAATCAGACCCAGCAACATAAAGCCCATTTGTGCGATGGTGGAATACGCGAGCATGCGCTTCAGGCTCGTCTGGGCAATCGCCGCCACGTTTCCGATCAACAAGGACGCCACGGCCAAAATCGCCAGCATCTGCTGCCAGTCGGGCGCCAGCGGCAACATACCCTCGACCAACAGCCGCATCACGATTGCGAATGCCGCGAGCTTGGGCGCACCTGCGATCAGCAAGGTGATGGCGGTGGGGGCACCTTGGTAAACGTCGGGGATCCACATATGGAATGGCACGACGCCCAGCTTGAAGGCCAGACCGGCCACGACGAACACCACCCCAAACACCAGCACCTGGTGGTGAATCTGCCCCGAGGCGATGGCCTTGAACACCTCGCCCAACTCCAGCGTGCCGGTGGCGCCGTAAATCATAGACAGGCCGTAGAGCAGGAACCCCGATGCCATCGCGCCCAGCACGAAATACTTCATCGCCGCCTCCGTCGCCGGAAGGTCGTCGCGCCGCAGAGCGACCAGCGCATAGCTCGAAAGCGTCAGCAATTCGAGTCCGAGGTAGATCACCAGCAAATGGTTGCCCGAGATCATGATGGACATGCCGAGCAAGGAAAACAGCGACAAGGCAAAGAGTTCACCGCCTCGAAGCATGCCCCGCACGGCAGCGTACGGGCGTGCATAAACCATCGTTGCGGCCACCGCAAACGCAGCAAAGCACTTGAGCCAACTCCCCATCGCGTCCGTGACGACCATGCCGCCAAAGCCGTAGAGCGACTGATCCGTCTGGGCATAGAGCGCGTAGATGAGGCCCACCACGACCAAAGTCGCCTGAGTGAGCACATAAGTGGCCGTGCGCAAGACACTGGTCACGAACAAATCCGTGAGCAGCACCACGCAGCCCATCACGAGCAAAATGATCTCGGGGTAGACCGCGATCCAACTGAGCTTGTCGATCATAAATTTCCTCGTTCGGGCCGCGTCAGTTCAACTTGGAAACCGCAACATGGCGCAGCAACTCGCTGACCGAAACCTGCATCACGTCCGTCAAAGGCTTCGGATACAGCCCCATCCAGAGAACGGCAATCGCCAGCAAACCTAGGACCAAGAACTCACGACCACTGATGTCCTGGAGTTCACGCACATGGTCATTGGCCACCGGCCCGAAATACACGCGCTTCACCATCCAGAGCGTATAGGCGGCGCCAAAGATCAAGGCCGACGCGGCAGCAAGGCCCAGCCAGAAATTCGCCTTGACGGAGGCCAGGATCACGAGCCATTCGCCGACGAAGCCCGCCGTGCCGGGCAAGCCGCAGTTGGCCATCGCAAACAGCAAGGCGAACGCAGTGAACTTCGGCATGGTGTTGACCACGCCGCCGTAGGCCGCAATCTCGCGCGAATGCACACGGTCGTACAAAACGCCAATACACAGGAACATGGCCGCCGAAACGAAGCCGTGCCCGATCATCTGCACCAGCCCGCCCGTGACACCGAGTTCACTGAACAAGAAAAAACCCAGGGTCACGAAGCCCATGTGCGCCACCGACGAGTACGCCACCAGCTTCTTCATATCCTGCTGCACGAGCGCGACCAAACCGACGTAGATCACAGCCACGATGGACAGCGCGATCATCAGCCAGGCCAATTCCCGCGAGGCGTCCGGCGTAATGGGCAAGGAAAACCGCAGAAAACCGTAGGCCCCCAGCTTGAGCATGATCGCCGCAAGCACCGCCGAGCCTCCGGTCGGCGCCTCCACGTGCACATCGGGCAACCAGGTATGCACCGGCCACATCGGAACCTTTACGGCGAAGGCGGCGAGGAACGCGAGAAACAGCAAGGTCTGCGCGCGCCCGGTCAGGGGCATCTGTTGCCAGATCGCGATGTCAAAGCTGCCACCCGAAGTCACGTAGAGGTAGACCAGCGCCACCAGCATCAGCAGCGACCCGAGCAAGGTATACAGGAAGAACTTGAAGGCCGCATAGATCTTCCTCGGCCCGCCCCAGACCCCGATGATCAAATACATCGGGATCAGGGTCGCTTCGAAGAAGACGTAAAACAACATTCCGTCGAGCGCGGCGAATACGCCGATCATCAGCCCGCTCAAAATGAGGAAGGCCGCCATGTACTGGTTCACGCGCTCGGTGATCGAAGACCAACTCGCGATCACCACGATCACGGTGATGAACGCGGTCAACAGCACGAACCACAGCGAGATACCGTCGACCCCGAGGTGGTAATTGACGCCATAGCGTTCGAACCAAGGATGCAATTCGACGAACTGCATGGCCGCGGTCGAGGCATCGAACTGCCCGTAAAGCGGCACGGTCACCAAGAATCCGGCCAGAGCGCCGATCAAAGCGATCCAACGGACCGCCGCCTGCTGTTCGTCCCGGCCGAGCATCAGCAGCACCGTGCCAAAGGCGATCGGCAGCCAGATCGAAAGACTCAACAAACCCATCTTATTTTTCCTCTCAGCTGCTGAGCCAGACAAAGTACGTCATCAGCACGAACACGCCGAAAATCATCGCCAGCGCATAGTGATACAGGTAACCGGTCTGCAGGCGACGCATCCGGCCAGCCACTCGCGCCACGAGCTTCCACGATCCATTGACGACCAGCCCATCGATGAGCGTGGCATCCCCCGCTTTCCAAAAAACCCGCCCCAGGATCCGAGCACCGCGGGCCAGCACATGCTCATTGAACCAATCGAGGTAGTACTTCTCCTCGAGCACGCGGTAAATCGGGGCGAGCGCGCGCCGGATCGCGGCCGGCAAAGCCGGGTTCACGAGATAGAAGTAGTACGCAAGCACAGCTCCGGAAATCGCCAACCAGAAAGGCGGCGTCGCGAACGCATGCAGCGCCATGGCCAGCGGGCCGTGGAACTCCTCGGCAAGTTCGGCCATGACCGGATGCCGAGCGGCATCGACTGCGATCACACCGTCAAAGAACGAGCCAAACACCACGGGCTCGATGGTGAGATAGCCGATGGCCACCGAGGGAATCGCCAACAGAATCAGCGGGAGCGTCACCACCCAGGGTGACTCATGAGGCGCATGGCCGCCTCCCTGATGATCATGATCGCCGTGCCCATGCCCGTGACCATGCGCTTGATTGAAACGTTCCTTCCCGTGAAAGACGAGGAAGTAGAGACGGAACGAGTAGAAGGACGTCACAAACACGCCAGCCAAGACCGCGAATGCCGCAAAGCCAGAGCCCGGCAGGTGGCTGGCCTGGACCGCCTCGATGATCGTGTCTTTCGAATAAAAGCCTGAAAAGAACGGCGTACCAACCAGCGCGAGGGTCCCGATCAAGGACGTGATCCAGGTAATCGGCATGTACTTCCTCAATCCGCCCATGTGGCGGATATCTTGGTCATGGTGCATCCCCATGATGACCGAGCCAGCGCCGAGGAACAGCAAGGCTTTGAAGAAGGCATGCGTCATGAGATGGAAGACGCCAGCGGAATACGCGGAGACGCCCAAGGCCACCGTCATGTATCCGAGCTGCGAAAGGGTCGAATAAGCAACCACCCGCTTGATGTCGTTTTGGATGATGCCCAAAAAGCCCATGAACAAGGCGGTGATCGCCCCGATCACCAGAACGAAGGAAAGCGCCGTATCACTCAGCTCGAACAAGGGCGACATCCGGGCGACCATGAAGATCCCCGCGGTCACCATGGTCGCCGCGTGTATGAGGGCCGAGATCGGCGTCGGGCCTTCCATCGAATCGGGAAGCCAGACATGCAAGGGAAACTGCGCTGATTTCCCCATCGCGCCGATGAAGAGGCAGATGCAAATCACCGTGATCAGCGCCCAATCCGTTCCCGGGAAAGGCAGTTGCGCCAGTTCGGTCGCCTTGGCAAAGATTTCCCGATACTCTAAGGAGCCGGTGTAGGCGGCAATCAAGCCGATTCCCAAGATGAAACCAAAGTCGCCGACCCGGTTGACCAGGAAGGCCTTCATGTTCGCGAAGATGGCGCTCGGGCGGTTGAACCAGAACCCGATCAACAGATACGAGACCAGGCCCACCGCCTCCCAGCCAAAAAACAGCTGCAAGAGGTTATTGCTCATCACCAACATCAGCATGGAGAAGGTGAAGAGCGAGATGTAGGCAAAAAAGCGGTTATACCCTTCGTCTTCCTCCATGTAGCCGATGGTGTAGATGTGCACCATCAGTGACACGAAAGTCACCACACACATCATCATGGCGGTGAGGCTGTCGACGAGAAAGCCCACCTCCATCTTGAGCCCGCCCGCAGACATCCAGACGTAGATCGAATCCTCGAAACGGGCGCCCTCCGTCGCCACCGCCTTCAGCACCCAGGCGGAGAGAAGAAAGGAGATCAGCACGCCCAAAATGGCGCTTCCATGGGCCACTCGGCGCCCAATGAGATTGCCTCCGAAGGCCGTTCCCGGGATCCCCGCAAGCACCGCACCGAGGAGCGGTGCCAAAGGAATGGCGAGCAACGTCGTTGCCGTAAGGGTTTGACTCATGTTTGTTTTCCAGGATTGCCGCTCAGCCCTTGAGCAGGTGCATTTCGTCGACGGCCACACTGTGACGGTTGCGGAACAGCAGGACCAGCAAAGCCAATCCTATGGCCGACTCGGCCGCCGCCACCGTCAGGACAAAAAACACGAACACCTGACCATGCATGTCACCGAGGTATCGAGCAAAGGCCACGAAGTTCAGGTTGACCGCCAACAGCATGAGTTCGATCGCCATCAGCAACACGATGAGGTTCTTCCGGTTCAGAAAAATCCCCACGAGGCCGATCGCGAACAGAATCGCACCGAGCGCCAGGTAGTGGCCCAGACCCACCGTCATCATCATTTCGCCTCCCCACGATCCACCGCCGTAGCCCCCGCCACAGGCGCCACCCCAGGCAACACATCCCGAACCAGGCGCACCCGATCCGCAGCCCGCACGTGAACCTGCAACGACGGATCAATGAACTTCGAGTCCTTGCGACGGCGCAGCGTCAATGCGATCGCAGCCACCATCGCGACGACCAGAATCACCGCTGCCACTTGCAACGGATAAAGGTACTCGGTGTACAGGAGTCGTCCCAGCGCCTGGGTGTTGGGAATTTGGGCCCACGCCGGCGCAAGCGCTGCAGGCATGGTCACCGAGCCATACCCGGTCAACAATACCGCGGCCATCTCCGCCGCAACCAGCGCGCCCAGCCCGGCCGCCAGGGGGAAATGCCGCCAAAACGCACCCCGGACCCGGTCGACACGGATGTCGAGCATCATCACGACAAACAGGAACAGCACCATGACCGCGCCCAGATAGACCAAAACCAGCGTAATCGCCAGGAATTCGGCCTCGAGCAGCAGCCACACGCCCGCGGCCTGCGAAAAAGCCAGCATCAGGTAAAGGACTGCATGTACCGGGTTCTTTGCTGTGATGACGCGCAGGGCGGCAAACAGCAAGACCGCAGAAAACAGATAAAAAAAGCCGGTAGGGACGTCCATGGGATCTGTAAGGGGTTCGGGTGATTCGACCGCGCCAAGGCGCCTTCAACGGTATTTGGCATCCGCGGCTTTGGCCGCCGCGATCTCGGCCTCATAGCGGTCGCCGATCGCCAGCAGCATCGGCTTCGTGAAATAAAGGTCGCCCCGCTTCTCGCCGTGATACTCGAAGATGTGGGTTTCCACGATGGAGTCCACAGGGCAGCTCTCCTCGCAGAAGCCGCAGAAAATACACTTGGTCAGATCAATGTCGTACCGAGTGGTCCGGCGGGTGCCGTCCTCACGCTCCGTGGATTCGATCGTGATGGCCATGGCCGGGCAAACTGCCTCACACAGCTTGCAGGCAATGCAGCGTTCCTCGCCGTTTTCGTATCGGCGCAGCGCGTGGAGGCCCCGAAACCGTGGAGAAAGCGGCGTCTTCTCCTCGGGATACTGAACCGTCACCTTGCGCTGCAGCGCATACCGACCCGTCAGGGCCATGCCCTTGAACAGCTCGACGAGCAAGAAGCTCTTGAAAAAATCCCGAATCGAAAACGGGGTTACTGCCGTGGTTGCCATGGTTTTCTTCCCGGTCAGTTCCAAATATTCCAGGGCGTATGCATCCAGATGCCAACGATGACGAGCCAGACCAAAGTGACCGGGATGAAGATCTTCCAACCCAGACGCATGATTTGGTCGTAGCGGAATCGGGGGAAGGTCGCCCGGATCCAGATGAACATCGACACGACCACAAAAGTCTTCAGTCCAAGCCAGATCCAGCCGGGAATCGCATTGAAGATTGCGCTGTCGATCGGCGGCAGCCAGCCCCCCAGGAACATCAAGGTCGCAAGAATCGAGACGAGCCACATGCTCGCGTACTCGGCGAGGAAGAAGATGGCAAAGCCCATCCCCGAGTACTCGACCATATGCCCCGCAACGATCTCCGCTTCCCCTTCCACAACGTCGAAAGGATGGCGGTTCGTTTCAGCAACGCCGGAAATGAGATAGACAAGAAAGATCGGCAACAAGGGCAACCAATTCCAGGAAAGGAAGTTGAGCCCCATCCCTGCCGCCCAGCCTCGCGCCTGCCCGGCCACGATGTCCCCGAGGTGCATGCTGCCCGAAACCATCAACACGACGACGAAGCAAAAGCCCATCGCGATCTCATAGCTGACCATCTGGGCCGAAGCGCGCAGCGCACCCAGGAAGGGATACTTGGAGTTGGAAGCCCAACCCGCGATGATCACGCCATAGACCTCGATCGAGGTGATTGCCATCAGGACGAGCAAGCCTGCATGGACGTTCGCCAAAACGAGGTCCGGACCAAAGGGCACCACAGCCCAGGCCCCAAGGGCCGGCATGATCGCCAAGACCGGCCCCAGGAAGAACAGCCCTTTGCTGGCCGCCGTAGGGCGAATGATTTCCTTCGTCAGCAGTTTCAAGGCGTCCGCGATTGGCTGCAGGAGACCGAACGGGCCGACGCGGTTCGGACCATGACGAACCTGCATGAAACCCAGCAGCTTGCGCTCCCAGAGCGTCAAATAGGCCACCGCCAGCATCAAGGGAACCAGAACCGCCACGATCTTGAGCAGGATCCAAAGCACGGGCCAGACCAAGCCGGACCACCAGGCCTGGTCGACGAGCTCCAGACCGCCACGATAGAGTGCGTCGATCATGCCTGCCCCCCTTCACGCCCCAGCCGACCATCGGCGGTCGCCTGTAAAGAAGGCGACCGGCGCACCAAGGAATCGAGCTGATAAATACTCGCCACCACCGGTTCGCCTGCATTCGACTCGATCCGAATCGGAGCAGCGGTGCGGTTGTTCAAGAGGTCTTCACGAACCATGGCGCCTTCGCCCCAGCTGGCCCGCAACGTGGCGAGGATTTCTTGCGTGGACTCGGCATCGAAACCCGGCAATTCCAACAGATTCCCGAGGACGCGGAGCACCTTCCACGCGGGCCGAGTCTCGCCGAGCGGCTTGACGACCGCATTGAAACTTTGCACGCGCCCCTCTGCGTTCACAAACGTACCCGAGGTCTCCGTGAAAGGCGCCACTGGCAGCAGCACATCGCTGAAGTCGAGATTCGCCTTGAAGGGCGTCAAACTCACCACCAGAGCGCATCGGGCCAATGCCTCCCGAGCCTTGTCGCCGGCCGCGCTGTCGTAGACCGGCTCGTTCTGCACGAGCAACAACGCATCCACCGCCCCCGAGAGCATCTCGGCGGCATTGCGGCCCTGAGCCTGGGGTTGAACACCGACCAGTTGCATCCCGACGGTGTTGGCCGCCTCGGTCAAATAACCCACCCGCGCGCCGACGGCATTTCCGATCCATTGGGCCAATGCCAGCAGCGTCGAGGCGTTCGCGTGGTGCGCAGCCCCGTTGCCGAGCAAGACCGCAGCCGACTTGCCCTCGCGCAGCAACACCCGAGCAATCGCCTCAGCGGCCTCGGTCGCTACGCCGGGCGCCGGGGCGGGCAGCCCTTTCGCGCGGGCAATTGCGACAGCCACATCGGCCATCGCCTGCGCCCAATCGGCGGCGCGAACCGCCTGCTGATGCGCCATAGGCATTGCCCAATCCGTGCCGCCCGCGTCGATCCGGCACACCTGTGCCCCATGGCGAGCGGCCTGGCGGATCCGCTGGGCAAAAAGGGGGTGATCCTTGCGCAGGTTCGAACCAACCACCAGCACCGAATCCAGGCGCGACAGGTCGTTGATCGGCATCCCCAGCCACCGCACACCCTCGAACGCGGGGAATTCGGCGTTGCGGAGCCGGTAGTCCAGGTTGTCACTGCCCAAGCCTCGAATCAAGGCGCGTGTCAGGTAAGCCTCTTCGCAGGTCACATGCGGGCTGATGAGGGCGCCGATCGCTTGCGGCCCCTTTTCGCGCTGGATATCCCGCAGCCCAGTCGCCACGAACTCCAAGGCGGTCTGCCAATCGACCTCCTGCCACTGTCCGCCCTGTTTGATCATGGGGCGCGTCAAGCGGTCGGGCCCGTTGAGGGCCTCGTAAGAAAACCGATCGCGATCGGCGATCCAGCACTCGTTGACGGCCTCGTTTTCGAAGGGCACGACGCGCATCACCTGCCCGTTCTTGACTTGCACCACCAAGTTCGCGCCCGTCGAATCATGCGGACTGATCGATTTGCGGCGCGAGAGCTCCCATGTTCTGGCCTTGTAGCGGAAGGGTTTGCTGGTCAGCGCCCCTACAGGACAAATGTCGATCATGTTGCCGGACAGCTCCGAATCGACCGTCGAGCCGACGAAGGCCTCGATCTCGGAATGTTCGCCGCGATGCGACATGCCGAGTTCCATGACGCCGGCGATCTCCTGGCCGAAGCGAACGCAGCGCGTGCAATGGATGCAGCGACTCATCTCTTCCATGGAAATCAACGGGCCGACATCCTTGCTCGGCACGACCCGCTTCTCCTCTGCATATCGAGAGGTGGAGCCGCCATAGCCGACCGCGAGGTCTTGAAGCTGGCACTCACCGCCCTGGTCACAGATGGGGCAATCGAGCGGATGGTTGATCAGCAAAAACTCCATCACCGCCTGCTGCGCCTGCACGGCTTTCTCGCTCTTCGTGCGAACGATCATGCCCTGCGTCACCGGCGTGGCGCAGGCCGGCATCGGCTTGGGCGCCTTCTCGATGTCGACCAGGCACATACGGCAGTTGGCCGCGATGCTGAGCTTTTTGTGATAGCAAAAATGAGGAATGTAGGTGTGCAGCTTCTCTGCCGCCTGCATCACGGTGCTGCCTTCGGGCACCTCAACCTTTTTGCCGTCCAGTTCGATTTCAACCATGGGTGCCGTCCAGTCAGCCGTGAGCGGAAACCAGGCAGGTTCCGTGCTCCACGTGGTGTTCGAATTCCGATCGGAAGTGCTTGAGCATTCCGCGCACCGGCATTGCGGCCGCATCACCGAGGGCACAAATCGTGCGGCCCATGATGTTGTGCGCCACGTTGTCGAGTAAATCCAGATCGCCCGGCCGCCCTTGGCCGTGTTCGATGCGGTCGACGATGCGCCAAAGCCAGCCAGTGCCTTCACGACAGGGCGTGCATTGACCGCAGGACTCGTGCATGTAGAAGTAGCTCAGCCGCAACAGCGACCGAACCATGCAACGCGTGTCGTCCATGACGATGACTGCGCCCGAGCCAAGCATGGAGCCTGCTTTCGCGATCGAGTCATAGTCCATCGTGCAGTCCATCATGATCGATGCCGGCAAAACCGGCGCCGACGAACCACCGGGAATCACGGCCTTTAAAGGCCGGCCGCCACGCACGCCCCCCGCGAGTTCGAGGAGCTTCGAGAACGGCGTGCCCATCGGGACTTCATAGTTCCCAGGGCGCTCGACATCCCCAACCATGGAGAAAATCTTGGTGCCCCCGTTGTTGGGCTTACCACATTCGAGATAGGCCTTCCCCCCATTTCGAATGATCCACGGCACCGCCGCGAAGGTCTCGGTGTTGTTGATCGTCGTGGGCTTGCCATACAAGCCAAAGCTTGCGGGGAAGGGCGGCTTGAACCGTGGCTGACCCTTCTTGCCCTCGAGCGACTCGAGCAGAGCCGTTTCTTCACCGCAGATATAGGCGCCAAAACCGTGGTGCGCGTAGAGCTCGAAACTGAAATCAGTCCCGAGGATGCGCGGGCCCAGATAGCCGGCTTCGCGGGCCTCCGCTAGCGCTTCCTCGAACCTCTCGTAGGTCTGAAAAATCTCGCCGTGGATGTAGTTGTACCCCACGGTGATGCCCATCGCATAGGCTGCGATCGCCATCCCCTCGATCACCAGGTGCGGGTTGTAGTTGAGGATGTCGCGGTCTTTGCAAGTACCCGGCTCGCCTTCGTCCGAATTGCACACCAGGTATTTCTGCCCCGGAAACTGCCGCGGCATGAAGCTCCACTTCAAGCCGGTCGGGAAGCCCGCGCCACCGCGACCACGCAGGGCCGACTCTTTGACTTCGGCGATGACCTGCTCCGGGGTCAGGCCCGGCCCGCCATCCAGTCCGAGGATCTTGCGCAAGGCTTGATAACCGCCGCGCGCCTCGTAATCCTTGAGCCGCCAATTCCGCCCGTCGAGACCGGCGTAGATCTGCGGGGAAATATGCCGGCCATGAAAGCAGGTCTCGGTACCTTGGGCCCGGAACCGTTCAAGCACTTCAGACGCGCTCATTTCTGCACCTCGGCTGCTTTGAGCCCGTCGACCAACTGATCGAGGCGTTCGTCCGTCATGAAGCTGCACATGCTGCGGTCGTTGACCAGCATGACGGGCGCGTCGGCGCAAGCACCGAGACACTCGCATTGCTGCAACGTGAAGAGCCCATCAGGAGTCGTCTCGCCAACCCCGATACCGAGCTTCTGAGCCAGATACTCGAGCGCATGCCCGCCGTTACGGAGCTGACATGGCAGGTTCGTACAAACATTCAGTTTGTACCGGCCCACGGGCTCTCGGTTGTACATGTTGTAGAACGTCGTGACCTCGTGAACCGCCATGGGCGCGATGCCCAGGTACTCGGCAAGATCCCGCTCCGCCTCGAGACTGACGTAGCCCTGCTCTTGTTGGATGATGGCCAAGCAAGCCATCACGGCCGACTGGCGCTGCTCCGGCGGATACTTGGCCACCTCGCGGTCAAACCGCGCCTTTGTCGCTTCCGGGATCATCGATCGATCTCTCCAAAAACAATGTCGAGCGTGCCTATGATCGCAACGGCGTCGGCCAGCATGTGCCCGCGTACGAGTTCGTCGAAGGCAGAGAGGTGGACGAAGCCGGGCGGCCGGATCTTGAGCCGGTAGGGCTTATTGGCACCGTCGCTCACGAGGTAAATCCCGAACTCTCCCTTCGGATGCTCGACCGCCGCATAGACCTCGCCCTCCGGGACATGGAAACCCTCGGTGAACAGTTTGAAGTGATGGATGAGGTCTTCCATATTGGCCTTCATCGCCTCACGCGAGGGCGGGGCCACCTTATGGTTGTCCGTGATCACCGGGCCGGGATTCGCTCGGAGCCAGTCGACGCATTGTTTGATGATTCGGTTCGACTCGCGCAGCTCTTGGACGCGCACCAAATAGCGGTCATAACTATCCCCCGTCACGCCCACGGGGATGGCAAAGTCAAGGCGGTCGTACACCTCGTACGGCTGGGTTTTACGCAGGTCCCAAGCGATACCAGAGCCGCGCAACATCGGCCCCGTCAAGCCGAGATTCAGAGCGCGCTCCGGGGTAACCACGCCAATGCCGACCGTGCGCTGCTTCCAGATTCGATTGTCGGTGAGCAGCGTCTCGTACTCGTCGACGCACTTCGGGAACCTTTGGGTGAAATCGTCGATGAAGTCGAGCAGCGAGCCGCGCCGGTTGGCGTTGCGCTCTTCGACCGCCTTCGCGCTGCGAATTTTGCTCGGCGCATACTGCGGCATGCGGTCGGGCAGGTCGCGATAGACGCCCCCCGGCCGGAAGTATGCGGCGTGCATGCGAGCGCCGGAGACCGCTTCATACATGTCGAAGAGGTCTTCGCGCTCACGGAAGGTGTAGATCAAGATGGTCGAGCTGCCGCAATCGTTTCCATGGGAACCCAACCACATCAGGTGGTTGAGGATCCGAGTGATCTCGGCAAACATGACCCGGATGTACTGCGCCCGCAGCGGAACCTCGATACCCAGCAGCTTCTCGATCGCCAAGCAATAGGCGTGCTCGTTGCACATCATGGAGACATAGTCCAGCCGGTCCATATACGGCAGCGACTGGATGAAGGTCTTGTGCTCAGCGAGCTTTTCGGTCGCGCGGTGCAAGAGCCCGATATGCGGATCGGCACGCTGGACGACCTCGCCGTCGAGTTCGAGCACCAAACGCATCACACCGTGCGCGGCAGGGTGCTGTGGCCCGAAGTTCAGGGTGTAGTTTTTGATATCGGCCATGGCTCTGAAAGGGTAGGCGCGTCAGTGAAGTCCGCCGTAGCCATCCTCACGGATGATCCGGGGCGTGATCTCCCGAGGCTCGATGCTGACGGGCTCATAAACGACGCGTCGCTGCGTCGCGTCGTAGCGCATCTCCACATGGCCCGACAGCGGGAACTCCTTGCGGAACGGGTGCCCAATGAACCCGTAGTCGGTCAAGATGCGGCGCAGGTCTTCGTGCCCCTCGAAAACGATGCCGAACAGATCGAATGCCTCACGCTCAAACCAGTTCGCCGAGCTCCACAGCTTGGTCACCGAGGGCATCACGGGAAACTCGTCGTCCGGGCAATAAACCTTGACACGGAGACGATGATTGAGCGAAATCGACAGCAGATGGACAACCACCGCAAACCGCTGCCCGGTCCACTCGCCATCCCGATACGCGGAATAGTCGATCCCACAGAGGTCGATCAATTGCTCGAACCGACTCCGCGGATCGTCGCGAAGTCGTGCCATGGCCTCGAGGTAGCGATCTGCCCGAAGAACCGCGGTGACCTCGCCGCGGGATACGGAAACCGACTCCGCATCCTCACCCAACACTGCCGCGATCGATGCACGAAGCATCTCGACCGAATCCGCTGGAGCCGTCATTTGCCTGAACCTTTCACACGCGTGCGATCGTCTGCGTCCGGCGGATCTTCTGCTGGAGCTGGATGATCCCGTAGATCAACGCCTCCGCGGTGGGTGGACAGCCCGGAACATACACATCCACCGGCACGATCCGATCGCAGCCCCGGACGACCGAATAGCTGTAGTGGTAGTAGCCCCCGCCGTTGGCGCAAGACCCCATGGACAAGACGTAGCGCGGCTCACTCATTTGGTCGTACACCTTGCGCAGAGCCGGCGCCATCTTGTTGCACAGCGTGCCGGCGACGATCATCAAATCGCTCTGGCGGGGACTCGCGCGGAACACCTCGGCACCGAAGCGACCGAGGTCATAGCGAGCGGCCGCTGCGTGCATCATCTCGACGGCGCAGCAAGCAAGCCCGAAGGTCATTGGCCACAAAGAACCCGTCTTGGCCCAATTCACCACGGTGTCGTAGCTCGTGGTGATGAACCCTTCCTTCAGAACACCTTCGATCATCTCAGCGACTCCGGTTGACCAGACTCATTCCCAGTCCAGGGCACCCTTTTTCCACTCGTAGACAAAGCCGACGACGAGGATGGCAAGGAAGATGAGAACCGCGACAAACCCAGTCAGGCCCACATCGCGCAAGGCGACAGCCCAAGGGAAGAGAAAGGCGATTTCGAGGTCGAAAAGAATGAAGAGGATCGCGACGAGGTAATAGCGCACATCGAACTTCATGCGCGCGTCCTCGAACGCCTCAAAACCACACTC
This sequence comes from Tibeticola sp., assembly GCF_022759015.1. Lineage (NCBI taxonomy): Bacteria > Pseudomonadati > Pseudomonadota > Betaproteobacteria > Burkholderiales > Comamonadaceae > Tibeticola > Tibeticola sp. Next base: position 20,112 of record NZ_JAEMQB010000167.1, read on the forward strand.
GTAGGGGGAGTTTTTCTCGGGATCCGGGCGATTGGGCCCGAGAAGATAACCAAAGACCAACGGGAGAACCCCGACTGCAATGCCAACCAGCAAAAACAACAGGACAGGAAGATACTGGTCGAGTCTCATGATTGGTCTTCAGGCTTGGAGGCGAATGCCGTCGCGCTGCGACCGCATTGCTCCAGATGTTGGTGCCGACGGCGAGACTCGAACTCGCACAGCTTTCGCCACTACCCCCTCAAGATAGCGTGTCTACCAATTTCACCACGTCGGCTGGAGACGGCTTCGATGCTTCGGCCTTGAGCCTTAGGCATTCGAGACAGCCGGGATTGTAGCCTGAAAAGACCCTGGTTTTAGGCTTTCAGGGGTATTTTTCAGACTGGCGTAGGACTCAGCGTGCGGGAGCCGCCGACGACGCGGGCTGGGAAGTCGGTGCGGCCGGCTGCGCCGAGATTCCCGAAGGAATCTGGACCGCCGCGCTGGCGGCCGGAGCCGGGACCGCAGCGGACTCGAGCACGCTCGTGCCCCCCGACGGAACGGCGCGGATGTGACCGAAATAGGCCAGCATCAGCGTGCACACGAAGAACACGGTCGCCAAGACCCCAGTGGTGCGCGAGAGGAAGTTGGCGCTGCCGCTCGCGCCAAAGAGGCTGCCGGAGCCGCCGCTGCCGAAAGCCGCCCCCATGTCGGCACCCTTGCCGTGCTGAATGAGGATGAGGCCGATCATGCCGAGTGCGCTGAGGACTTGAATGACAAGAAGCAGTTTGACGAGGATGGTCATGAGTGAAGTTCCAAAGAGGCGAGAGATCGAAATCAGCCCGCCGCTGCAATGATGGAAAGGAAGTCAGGCGCTTTCAACGAGGCTCCGCCGATCAGCCCGCCGTCGATGTCCGGTTGGGCGAGCAAGGCCGCAGCGTTGGCCGCGTTCATACTGCCCCCATAGAGAATGCGGATCCGATCGGCGCGTTCGCTTGCCGCACGCAGCTGTGCTCTGAGCACCGCATGCACTTCTTGCGCTTGCTCGGGAGAGGCGGTTCGGCCCGTGCCGATCGCCCAGACCGGCTCATAAGCGACGACGATCTCGCTGATGCAGTGACCATTGAGATGGATGACCGCTGCGAGCTGCTGTTTGACGGCCACCTCCGTCAAACCCGCCTCGCGCTGCGCCAGCGTTTCACCGACACAGACGATGGGTGTGAGGCCTGCGGCCAGCGCTTTTTGCACCTTGATCGCGACGTGGGTATCCGTCTCTCCGTGGTAGCTGCGGCGCTCGCTGTGTCCAACGATCACGTAGCGAACCGCGAAGTCGCGCAGCATCGCGGCCGAAACCTCGCCGGTGTACGCACCGCTGTCGTGCATGGACAGATCCTGAGCGCCGAGTTCGACCGCCCCCCCCTGCTCCAGCAAGGATCGGACCTGCTGCAGATACGGTGCCGGCGGACAAACCGCCACATCGCATGGGGGTACCGCCCGCGCCAGCCCCTCGCGGATGCCGGTCACCAAAGCTTCGTTGAACGCCAGGCTTCCGTTCATCTTCCAGTTGCCGGCTATGAGTTTGCGTTTATTGCTGCTCATCGTGATTCCATGTGAGAACGATCTTGCCGATGTGCTGCCCAGACTCCATCAGCGCGTGCGCGTGGACAGCGCCGTTCGAGTCGGTGTCGCCGCCTTCAATGACAGGGAAAACCGCATGAATCACAGGCCGAACCGCGCCGCGCTCCAGCAAGGGCCAGACGTGTTCGCGCAAGGCCGCGGCAATGGCAGCCTTGAATGCGACCGGGCGGGGCCGCAAGGTCGAGCCGGTGATGGTCAGGCGGCGCCGCATCAGCACACCGGCATCGAAGCCGCTCTGGGCGCCGCCCTGGGTCGCAATGATGACGAGCCGCCCGTCTTCGGCCAGGCAGCCCACCTCCCGGGCGACATATGCGCCGGCCACCATGTCGAGCACCACATCCGCGCCCCGGCCCTCGGTGAACCGAAGGACCTCAGCGGCGAAATCCTGCGTCCGGTAATTGATGGCTGCGTCGGCCCCATGCGCCCGACACGCTTCGCAGCGCTCGTCGCTGCCCGCGGTCGCGATGACTTTGGCGCCAAAGGCGCGCGCCAGCTGGATGGCGGTGACGCCGATACCGCTCGCCCCTCCTTGCACCAGAAGCACCTCGCCCGAACGCAGCCGGCCGCGATCGAAAACATTGCTCCAGACGGTGAAGAAGGTTTCGGGCAAGGCGGCCGCCTCCTCGTCGGACAGCCCGGCCGGGACCGGCAGACACTGGCCCACGGGTGCCACGCAATATTGCGCATAGCCCCCGCCCGACAGCAAGGCACAGACGCGTTGCCCTACCGCGAGGCCCGCGGCGCGCATGGCCGGCTCATCGCCAGCAACGATGACGCCAGCAACCTCGAGCCCAGGAATGTCCGAAGCGCCGGGCGGCGGCGGATAGGCGCCCTTGCGCTGCAAGACATCGGGGCGGTTCACACCGCTGGCATGGACACGGATGAGCACCTCGCCCGGGCCCGGCCGCGGGATTTCGCGCTCGGCGACCCGCAAAACCTCGGGGCCGCCGGGCGCTGCGATTTCGATGACTTTCATCGGGGCTTAGCCAAACAATCGAAAACGAGGCTCCGGGCCGAACCCGGAACCCCTGGGCATCAGCCCTGCCCGCCTTCCGATGCGGGCGCCGGACGATCTGCCAAAGCCTTCATCGACAGCTTGACGCGACCCTTGTCGTCGGTCTCGAGAACCTTCACCCGCACAACCTGGCCCTCTTTGAGGTAATCGGAAACCTTCTCGACCCGGTCGTGCGAAATTTGGCTGATGTGCAGCAGCCCATCCTTGCCAGGCAGAACGTTGACGAGTGCACCGAAGTCCAAAATCTTGGTCACCGGGCCTTCATAGACTTTGCCGACCTCGACTTCGGCGGTCAGCTCCTCGATGCGGCGCTTGGCCTCGGCGGCCTTTGCCCCGTCGGTCGCGGCGATCGTGATGGTTCCGTCCTCGCCGATGTCGATCTGAGTGCCGGTTTCCTCGGTCAGTGCACGGATGACCGCGCCGCCCTTGCCGATGACGTCCCGGATTTTCTCGGGGTTGATCTTCATCGTGTAGAGCTTCGGAGCAAAGTCCGAGATCTCGGCCTTGGCTTCGCCCATCGCCTCCTGCATTTTGGCGAGGATGTGCATCCGGGCTTCCTTCGCCTGAGCCAAGGCGACCTGCATGATTTCCTTGGTGATGCCTTGGATTTTGATGTCCATCTGCAGGGCCGTGATGCCGGTGGTGGTCCCAGCCACCTTGAAGTCCATGTCGCCCAGATGGTCTTCGTCACCCAAGATATCGGTCAACACGGCAAACCGGTTGTCTTCCTTGATGAGTCCCATCGCGATGCCTGCGACATGCGCCTTGAGCGGCACGCCCGCATCCATGAGCGCCAAGCAACCCCCGCAGACCGAGGCCATCGAGGAGGAACCGTTCGATTCCGTGACTTCAGAGACGACCCGGATGGTGTAGGGGAACTCGTCCTTGCTCGGCAACACGGCAACGAGCGCCCGCTTGGCCAAGCGGCCGTGGCCGATCTCGCGGCGCTTGGGCGAACCAAAGCGCCCAGCCTCACCGGTCGCAAACGGCGGCATGTTGTAGTGCAGCATGAAGCGGTCTTCATACTCGCCTGCAAGGGCGTCGATGCGCTGCGCGTCGCGCTCGGTACCGAGCGTTGCCACGGCCAAAGCCTGCGTCTCGCCCCGGGTGAACAGCGCCGAACCGTGGGTGCGCGGCAGCACGCCATGGCGAATCTCGATCGGACGCACCGTGCGGGTGTCGCGCCCGTCGATGCGCGGTTCGCCAGCAAGGATTTGGCTGCGGACGATGCGCGACTCGATCTCGAAGAGCAAGGCTTCGACCTTGACCGGATCGAACTCGATCCCCTCGGCCTGAAGGTCGGCCATCACGGCTGCGTAGGCCTCGCGGCAAGCCTGGGTGCGCGCCTGCTTGTTGCGGATCTGGTAGGCCGCACGAAGCTTGTCCTCGGCGTAAGCATTCACCTTGGCGATCAAGGTCTCGTCGCGCGCGGGTGGCTTCCAGTCCCACAGAGGCTTGCCCGCCTCGCGCACGAGTTCATGGATCGCTTCGATCGCGATCTTGCCTTGTTCATGACCGAACACGACGGCGCCGAGCATGACCTCCTCGGGCAGTTGCTGGGCTTCGGACTCGACCATCAACACGGCGCTTTCGGTGCCGGCAACGACGAGATCCATCTGGCTGTTGGCCAGTTGCGTCGGCCCGGGGTTGAGCACATACGCGCCGTTGACGTAGCCCACACGGGCGGCGCCGATCGGGCCATGAAAAGGGATGCCACTGATGGCCAGCGCCGCGCTGGCGCCGATCATCGAGGGGATGTCGGCCGGAACCTCGGGGTTGAGGCTCAGCACATGGATGATGACCTGAACCTCGTTGTAAAAGCCCTCAGGGAACAGCGGACGGATCGGCCGGTCGATCAGACGGCTGGTGAGCGTTTCCAACTCGCTGGGGCGACCTTCGCGCTTGAAGAAGCTGCCCGGAAGCTTGCCGGCGGCATAGGCTTTTTCCGTGTAATCGACGGTCAGGGGGAAGAAATCCTGCCCGGGCTTGGCGGTCTTCGAGGCGACGACGGTCGCGAGGATGACGGTGTCGTCGATGTTGACGACGACCGCTCCGGTGGCTTGACGCGCGATTTCACCCGTCTCGAGGGTGACGGTTTGATGACCCCACTGGAAGGTCTTGGTGACTTTGTTGAACATGGACATGGTGGGTGCTCCTGATGAGAACGGTGGCGCATGAGGCCGCGCCGGTTGCCCGAGCTCGTTACCCGAACACGATGCCATTCCAGCAGAACTCTGCAGTCGAGCCCTCTTGGAATGACACAGCGCGCATCCGATGAACGAACCTCGAAGTGAAAAACGCCTGAGCTAGAAACCTAACCCAGGCGTTTTGTACGCATGGCCAAACGGTGTTGCCTGGCCGAAAGGTTTACTTGCGCAAACCAAGCTTGTTGATCAGCGCCACGTAGCGGGCGGCATCGCGGCTCTTGAGATAGTCCAGAAGCTTGCGGCGACGGCTCACCAGACGCAGCAGACCGCGACGGCCGTGATGGTCTTTGGCGTGGGTTTTGAAGTGCGGCGTCAGCTCGTTGATACGCGCCGTGAGCAGCGCAATTTGCACCTCAGGGCTGCCCGTATCGTTGGCGCTGCGGGCGTTGGCCTTGACGACCTCGGCTTTGACGGAAGAAGAAATCATGAGAGGTTCCTTGGAAATTGTCGGAATCGACTTGTGACTTGCGCCAGCGACTGAACGGGCCGCGGGCGTGCGCCTTGCACCATGCAAAGCCTTGGAATTATAGGGCAAGGCTGAACGAGTCCCACCCGCCCGCCTTCGTCACAGCCCCCGAGGATTGTCTGATTGAGCGGCGAGCCAAGCATCGAGCCGCTCGACGCCGCGGTCGAGGCGATCGAGATCGCGCGACGCAAAGCACCAGCGCAGCCAGCTACGGGCTTCAGGGCCGAAAGCGGCGCCGGGGGCGAGGCCCAATCCCGCCTCGGCAACCAACCGTTTGGCCAAGATCAGCGAATCCTCGTAGCCTTCCAAGCGAAAGAACGCATACATGCCGCCCCGCGGAACCGACACCTGCAGGCGCGGCAGTCGCGCGAGCGCCGAAACCAAGCGATCGCGGCCCGATCGGAGGTGGCGGACCAAGCGCGGCGTGAGTTCATCCGTTCGCTCGAGCGCCGTGATCGCCGCTCTCTGCGTGAAGACCGAATTGCACGAAGTGTTGAATTCGATGAGCTTGCCGACGTGCTCGGTGAGCGAGGCGGGCATCACCAACCAACCGAGCCGCCATCCCGTCATCAAGAAACTCTTGGAAAAGCTCTGAACGACGACCAGCCGATCTTCGGCGTCGGCCACGTCCAGAAAGGAAGGGGCAGCGACGCGGCCCGCCTCCTCGCCGCCGTCGGGATAGTAGAGACGCTCGTAAACCTCATCGGCCAGGATCCAGGTACCGGTTTTCCGGCAATGCTCGAGCACGGCTTGCTGCTCAGCGCGGCTCAGCGTCCAGCCCGTCGGGTTGTTGGGTGCATTGATGACCAGCAGCCGCGTCTGCGGGGTGATCGCTGCGAGCAGGACCTCGAGGTCGAGCGACCACTCGCCACCAGGGCTGCCTGCGGGGCGCAGGGGCACACAGCGCAGTCGAGCACTGAGGATGTGCGGCTGCGCCGTGAGGTTGGGCCACACGGGCGTGACGACGACCACCTCGTCGCCCGGATCCACCAGCGCCTGCATGGCGATCATGAGCCCGTTGACACCGCCCGCGGTGATGGCGATGCGATCGACGCCAATTGCGGGGTGCCAGTCGCTCATGTAGCGCGCCACCGCCTCGCGCAACTCGGGCAAGCCCAGGTTGTGCGCGTAAAACGTCTCCCCCGCCTGCAATGAGGCAATGGCCGCCTCGCGGATGAACGCGGGTGTGACCTCGTCGCTTTCGCCGAACCAGAAAGGCAGCACGTCGCTGCGGCCGATGCCGGCATTGGCTACCTCCCGGATCAGGGAGGGACTGAGTTCGCGAACGGCTGCGCGCATGGAACGAAACTCCAAATCGAGGCTGGGCGTGGGAACGAGATCATGCCAAACTTGCACCGAGAGACCCCCAACCCCGTTCAAGCGGTACAACCCCACTCGCTGCCATGCCGACCCTGCCCTTTGCCCGACTGACCAGCCGCCGCACGCGCCGCGCCCCCGCCGCCATCTGCCTGGCCCTATGCCTGGCCGTAGGACTGCCCGCGACGGCTGCGACCGACCCCACGAACCTCGCCAACCTGGATCGCCCCGTCAAAAAACGGCGCAAAGCCAAAGTCCACCCGAAGGGTGAAGCCCACCCGCGCGCGATCTTCGACAAGGGTTCGGCGGAGACGACGGCCGAGCGCGACCGACGGCTCAAGCGCGAATGCAAGGGCCGGCCGAACGCCGGCGCCTGTCTCGGCTACGCGAGCTGAGGCCGCCGCATGCGGCAGGTCGTGGGTAACGAGGCGTCGTCGGCCGAGAGCCGGCGGATCACCCGGAACCCGTAGCCCGAACCCTCGACATCGAAGGGCACACCGGGTGTGCCCTGACGGTCCATCAGGCCGACGACGAGCGGCTGCTGAAACTGGTGGTCGACCGCGCGCATCGTTCCGCGCTGCCCCGCGAGGGCGACGTCGGCCCGCTCGAGCTGCAGTGCCACGGCGCGGGACTGCACGGTCGCCGCGCGCTCGATCGACTGCGCCAGCGCTTCGATCATCAGTTGCATGCGCATGTGGACGTAGTCGTCGGCCGGCTTGGGGAAGCGGGCGCGGAAGCTGCGGTAGAACGCCTCGGCCGCAGGGTCGGGGACGTTGGGCAACCAGTCGGCCACGGCCAGGACCCGGCCGACGCCAGCTTCACCAATGGCCGCGGGCGCGCCCAGGGCGTTGCCATAGAAGGTGTAGAACTTGCCGTCGAAGCCCCCCTCGCGTGCGGCGCGCACGAGCAAGGTGAGGTCGTTCCCCCAGTTGCCGGTAATCACCGCCTGCGCGCCGCTGGCCTTGATCTTGGCAACGTAAGGCAAGAAATCTTTGACCCGGCCCATCGGGTGCAACTCCTCCCCGAGGATGCGCACATCCGGCCGCTCGGCAGCCAGCTGCTGGCGGGCGAGGCGCAGAACCGCTTGGCCAAAGCTGTAGTCTTGCCCGATGAGGTAGACGCCTTGCACCGCGCGGTCCTCGCGCAGCACGCTCATCAACGCCTTCATGCGCATTTCGGCGTGGGCATCGAAGCGGAAATGCCAGAAACTGCAACGCTCGTTGGTGAGCACCGGATCGACGGCGGAATAGTTCAAAAACAGAACTTGGCGCTCGGGATCGCGCTCGTTGTGCTTTTCGATCGCATCGATCAGGGCCGCCGCATTGGCCGACGAATTTCCCTGCAGCACGATGCGCGCACCCGACTCGATCGCCGAACGCAGCGCGGCGATCGCCTCCTCGTTTTGGCCCTTGCTGTCGTAGCGCACCAACTCGAGCGGTCGAGCACCTCCGGGCAGCACAACCCCACCGCGCGCATGGACGCGCTCACAGGCCCAGAGCAGATTGCGCCAAACCGCCTCACCGGCGTTGGCGAACGGTCCGCTGAGCCCCTCGATCAGGGCCAGTCGTATCGGGGCAGCGGCGTTGCCCGTTTGCGCGCGGGCCGATACACCCCAGGGCAAGGCCCCGAGGGCCGCGATCCGAGCGAGAACTTTTCGACGCGAAGCGTACAATCTTTAATCCTTTTTCAATAGCATAAAAGCACCGAAAAACGCCGGCATAGCGGCGATTTCGATCAAAAATCGATGGCCTCGAGGGGCCAGCGCGGCTGCACGTCGAAGGCGTAGCCGCGTTGCGGGCGCGCCACCCCGGCCTGCACGCGCAGCGCGGCGGCGAGCGCAATCATGGCGCCGTTGTCGGTGCACAAATGCAGTTCGGGGTAGTGCACCCGCACGCCGCGGCGCGCGCAGGCCGCGCCGAGCTGGCTGCGCAATGCGCGGTTGGCGCCCACGCCGCCGGCGACCACCAGGCGCTGCAGACCGGTGGCGTCGAGCGCGGCCAGGGACTTCTTCACCAGCACCTCCACGATGGCCGCCTGCGTGCTGGCCGCCAGGTCGGCGCGCACCTGCGGGTCGTCGAGCGCGGGGCCGAGCTTCTTCACCTGGGTGAGCACCGCCGTCTTGAGACCGGCGAAGGAGAAATCCAGATCGCCGCTGTGCAGCAGCGGCCGCGGCAGCTTGAAGGCGGCCGGATCACCGCCCTCGGCCAGCGTTGATAGCGCCGGCCCGCCGGGGTACGGCAAACCAAGCAGTTTGGCCGATTTGTCGAAGGCTTCGCCCGCGGCGTCGTCGATGGTCTCACCCAGCAACTCGTAGCGGCCCACGCCGTCGACGCGCATGAGCTGCGTGTGTCCGCCCGAGACCAGCAGCGCGACGAACGGAAACTCGGGCGGGTCCGCGCTCAGGAACGGCGAGAGCAGATGGCCCTCGAGGTGATGCACAGGCAGCACGGGTTTTTCGAGCGCCGCCGCCAGCGCACAGGCCACCCCCGCGCCCACGAGCAGCGCGCCCGCGAGCCCCGGCCCGCGGGTGTAGGCCACCAGGTCGATGGCATCCACGCCGCAGCCCGCCTCGCGCAGCACCTCGCGGGTGAGCGGCAACACGCGGCGGATGTGGTCGCGGCTGGCAAGCTCGGGCACCACGCCGCCATAGGCTTGGTGCATGTCGATCTGGCTGTGCAAGGCATGCGCGCGCAAGCGCGGCACCCCCGCGCCCAGCGCCTCGACCAGCGCCACCCCGGTTTCATCACAGGAGGATTCGACTCCGAGAATCAACATGCCAAGAAGTCCAGTGACCGCAGCGAAGGCATTACTTCCAGGGGTATCGCAGCAGTCGCTGCACATCCAGCAACCGGATCTCGCGTTTATCGACCTCGATCAGGCCTTTGGACTCCAGCTCGTGAAGAACCTTGGAGAAATATTCGGGCGTCATCGAAAGGCGCGAGGCGATGGACGCCTTGCTCACCGGTAGCAGCACACAAGCCGGTTGCTCGCCGCCTTCAGGCAAGTCACGCAACAGGTAACCAATCACGCGCTCGACACCGCTGTGCAGCGAATAGGCCTGCACATCGTTGACCAGCCCATGCAGGCGTCGCGATAGGCCGGCCAGCATGCGCATGCAAAATCGCGCATCGCTTTGAATCTCGTTCAGCACCGCCTCCCGCGAAATGCTCAGCAGCAGCGTGTCGTTCAGGGCCTGAGCGCTGACCATGCAGGGCCGTTCCATAAACATGAATGCCTCGGCAAAGCTGTTGCCGGGCCCAACCAGTTCGATGATTTTCTCCTGGCCAACCGGCGAGATGGCATATAGCTTGATCTGCCCCGAGACGGTCACGTGAAATTCCTGGCAGGGGTCACCGGCACGAAACACATCTGTTCCGCGGGCGAACTCGCGCAACTCGCTACCCTGGGCCAGCCGCTGTAGCGCCGGCAACTGTATCTCCTGGAACAGGGGCAGCAGAGACAGGTAGCGGGGCACATCGAAACGGGACAGGTCCATGGCGACGGGACTTCAGGGCAAAGTGGGGACTATAGCCGCGAGCGGTCCCCTACTCCCCACCGGGTATGCTGCCGACGACGCGTCGGCCTCAGCCCGCAGTGACCATGAGACGCTGCTGCACCGCGGACAGCCGCTTGACCAAGTCCTGCGGGTGCCGCACCAGCGCATAGCCCTGGTCGCTGAACAGCATCGGCAGGTAGTCGTGCGCGGTCTCATCGATGGTGATGCAAAAAGGGACCAACCCGAGCCTGCGCGCAGCCTGCACCGCGTGGCGCGTGTCCTCCAGCCCGTAGCGGCCCTCGTACACATCCAGATCGTTCGGCTTGCCATCGGTGAGCAGCAGCAGGAGGCGCTGGCGCTCCGGGCGATCAGCCAGTCGTGCGGTGGCGTAGCGGATGGCGGCGCCCATGCGGGTGTAGTAGCCGGGCTTGATGGCACCGACGCGGTCGCGCGTGCGGGCGCCCCAGACCTCGTCGAAGCCCTTGAGCTGGTGCACGCGCACGTTCTGCCGCCGCACCGAAGAAAACCCAAGCATCTCGAACGGGTCGCCGCTGGCCGACAGCGCCTCGCCGAACACGTAGAGCGCGTCGCGGATGAGGTCGATCACGCGTGCCGTCTGCGTCGCATAGGCGTCGGTCGACAGCGACAGATCTGCCAGCAGCAAGGTCGCCAGGCTGCGTTCGCTGCGCACGCGGCGGGTGAAGACCGAAGGTGACTCGCTGCGCGGCGCACTGGAGGCTTCGACGTGGTGGCGGATCCAGGCGTCGAGATCGATCTCTTCGCCCTCGGGCTGGGCGTGCAGCCGGCCCATGCCGCCGCGCAGCACCTCCATGCGGCGGCGCACGCGGCGGGCCGTGACCTTCAGGGCGGGAGGCGGCACAAAAGCCGGCGCCCCGGCCGTCACCAGGGTCTGCAGCGCGCAATGGTCTTCGATCAGGCGTCCGCGGCGCCAGTCCCACTCGGGCAGGCGGATGCCCGGGCCCAGCGGCCGGTCGTCGGCCGCGGCGCTGGGCAGGTCCAGGTCGAACTTCACACGCGAGGCCGTGGTCTGCCCGTCGGGCGCAATGGCCAGCACGTCCATGTCGTTGGCCGCGGCCAGCGCGTTGCCGTCGTCGTCATCGTCGCTGGCGCGGTTGACCTTGACGAACTCACCCCAGGACAGGATGGACTCGGCGCGGAAGAACATCATCAGCGGCGCCTTGTCGCGCTCGTCGGCCACCGCACGGGCCTTGCGGCGGCGGGCATCCTGCGTGGCGGGCGGCCGCTGCGCAGTGGCGGCGGCCGGGTCCTGTTCGCGCACGACCGCGGCGGTTCCTGCAACGGATGTGGTGTCCAGCCAGAGCCAGACCGGTGCCACTTCATCCGGCTGCACTGCCAGCGACGCTTCATCGCCCTGCCCCGCCAGCGCGGCCTGCACCGCACGTTCGGCCTCGGCGGCGCGACCGCGCAGACGCGCAGCCTCGGGGCGCAGCGCCTGTTCGGCGGCCAGCAGTTGCCGGTAGCGGCCCGCCAGGCCCGGAAAGGTCAGCAGCGCGGCCTGCGTGGCCCGCCGGTTGTCGGCGACCCAGTCGCCAGTGGGTTCGATGTGCGCGGCCAGCGCCGCCAGCCACTGGTAGAGCGCGCGGTTGAGCGCCGGGTCGGCGTGCACCGCGATGCGCGGCGGCAGCGACAGCGCTTCGGGTTCGAGCCGGCCGGTGGCGGCGTGGGTGCCGGTGCCGGCCATCCGTTGCAGCCAGTCGCGCGCGCCGCCGACACGGCGTTCGCTGGCCGGCGCCAGGCGCACCGCCGGCGCACCACCCGCCGCGCGGAACATCAGCGTGATGCTGCGCTGCACCTCGGGCAGCGAGACGGCCGCAGCATCGTGCTGCCGGCTGGCCGCACGGCGGATGAAGCGGTCCCACTGTTGGCCGACCCACTCTTCCATCAGACGTTCCTTTCGAGCATGGCGGCCGCTGCGTGCTCTTCACGGCGTTGCCTCAGCGTCTCGCGCACCGCGTCGGCGCCGACCTTCCACTCCAGCAAGGGTTCGCGTGCCTGCGCGGTCGTCGTCTCTTCACATGAATCGAGACACTGGCCACACTGCACACACGAGAACATCATGCGTTTGATGTTGCGCGGGTGCAGGCGCATGGGGCAGCCGTTGTCACAGGCCGAGCCTTGCGGATAGGTGGCCGTCGTGCAGGTACGGCAGTCGCGCGCGTGCTCGCGGTCGAACGCCACCACCATGCCCTTGGGATTGGCCATCCACACCAGGCTCTGGAACAGGCCCACGGCGCAACCGAAACGGCAGAACAGGTGGCGGGCGAAAGCGAACTCCAGGGTGAAGACCGCCGTGCCGGCGAGCAGAAAGCGCAAGGGATTGGGTGCCAGCGTGCCGGCCAGCAGACCACCCCAGACCTCGGCCGGCGGCAGCAGGTAGCTCAGCAGCGTGATGGCCCAGAGAAAGCCGAAGGCCAGGCACAGCCCGAAAAACACCGGCCACCAGCGCCCCGAGGGCTTGACGCTCGCGCGCAAGGTGCGGTGCGAGTCCCAGAAGCTGAGCTTGCCGCAGGCGCGCTGCAAGGTCGCATTGAGCGTCTCCACCAGGGTGAAGTGCGGGCACAGCCAGCCACAGTAGATGCGGCCGTAGCGCCAGGCCACGGCCAGGAAAGCCGCGATGAACGCGATGGCGGGCAGGAAAGCCCGCACGAAGATCTGGATCGCGGCCTGGTTGGCCGTGATCTCGCCGGCGCGAAAGGCGTCGATGCCGAGGCTCCAGCGCTGCCCCAGGAACCAGAGCTGCGCTTCGTGCACGTCGAAACGCAGCAGGTTCAGCGCGGGCGCCAGCAGGAACAGGCCGAAGAAGCCCAGCTGGAAGAAGAGGCGGCGGCGTTGCAGGGGGTGTGACATGAGGAGGGGAAGCGCAGCGCCGCCGCTGCAAACAAAATCAGGTGCCGAGCACAGCGATCACCACCTCGTCGAGCGCGGTGGCGGTTTCCTGGTCATCGGTCAGCGCATCGACGATGGCCGCGCGGCAGGCCACAGGCAGCGGCAGGCCGCTGGCCACCAGCCGGGCTGCCATGACCAGCAGGCGCGTGCTCACGGTTTCTTCGAGGTCGTGGTCGGTCAGGCGTCGCAGCGCCTGCGCCAGCTTCACCAGACGCTCCGCCAGCACCGGCTCGACGCTGGCTTCCGCCACCACGATGTCACGCTCCACACCGGGCGCGGGATAAGCAAAGCTCAGCGCCACGAAGCGCTGACGGGTGCTCGGCTTGAGGCTCTTGAGCAGGTTCTGGTAGCCCGGGTTGTAGCTGACCACCAGCATGAAGCCCGGTGGCGCCACCAGCTGTTCGCCGGTGCGCTCGATCGGCAGCACGCGACGGTCGTCGGCCAGCGGGTGCAGCACGACAGTGGTGTCCTTGCGGGCCTCGACCACCTCGTCGAGGTAGCAGATGGCGCCGCTGCGCACCGCGCGGGCCAGCGGGCCGTCGGCCCAGACCGTGCCCCGCTCGCCGATCAGGTGGCGGCCGACCAGGTCGGCCGCGCTGAGGTCGTCGTGGCAGCTCACGGTGATGAGCGGCCGTCCCAGGCGCGCGGCCATGTGCTCCACGAAACGCGTCTTGCCGCAACCGGTGGGGCCCTTGATCAGCACCGGCAGGCGCTGGCGGAAGGCGTGCTCGAAGAGCGCCACCTCGCCGGCCTGCTGGGCGTAGAACGGAACGTCCATCAGATGCTGCTGTTCACTGTGGTCCATCGCCGCGCTCCTGCTGGATCAGACGCGCTGTGCGGGGCGAGCGCCGAGCATGCCGCCACCGGCGCTGCGGGTGCTGTCCACACGCACCGGGTCGCCACCGATGAAGAAGCTCGAGAAGTACAGCAGCTGACCGATCAGGAAGGTCACGCCGCCACCGATGCGGATCCAGTAGAAGAACGCCAGCTGGTCCTGCGTGTTCATGAAGCTCATGGCGCCTTCGGTCGGGATGCGTTGCAGCCACACCTGCAGGATGCCGGCACCGGTCAGGGCCAGCACCATCACGGCCATGCCGATGGTCATGATCCAGAAGCTCCACATTTCGGCGGCCTGCGCCTTCTGGCTGTTGGCCAGCCGGCCACGCAGCGTGGGCATGGCGTAGCTGATGAGCGTGATCACCACCAGCACGTAGGCACCGTAGAAGGCCAGGTGGCCGTGAGCCGCGGTGATCTGCGTACCGTGGGTGTAGTAGTTGACCGAGCTGAGCGTATGGATGAAGCCCCACAGACCGGCGCCCAGGAAGCCCATGACCGAGGTGCCCACGGCCCACAGCACGGCGGCCTGGTTCGGGTGTTCGCGGCGGCGACGCTGCACCATGTTGAAGGCGAACACCGTCATCATGAAGAAGGGAATCGGTTCCATGGCCGAGAAGATCGAGCCAATCCAGTGCCAGTAGCCGGGCAAGCCGATGAAGTAGAAGTGATGGCCCGTGCCCAGGATACCGGTCATCAGCGCGAAGGCGATGATCACGTACAGCCACTTGTCGATCACTTCACGGTCCACACCGGTGGTCTTGACCAGCACGTAGGCCAGCAGCGCGCCCAGGATCAGTTCCCACACGCCTTCCACCCAGAGGTGGACGACGAACCACCAGTACATCTTGTCGCGCACCAAGTTGTGGGGGTTGACGAAGCTGAACAGGAACATCAGCGCCAGACCCCACAGGCCCATCAGCAATACCAGGCCGATGGCGGTCTTGCGGCCCTTGAGCACCGTCATGCTGATGTTGAACAGGAAGCCCAGGGCCACAATCACGATGCCCACCTTGGTCGGCAGCGGCTGCTCCAAGAACTCGCGTCCCATGGTCTGCAGCAGCTGGTTGCCGGTGAGCTCGGCGAGACGCGCGTAGGGCACGGTGAGGTAGCCGACGATGGTGAGCACACCGGCCACAAGGAAGACCCAGAAGAGAACCTTGGCGAGCAAGGGGCTATAGAGCTCGGTTTCGGACTCCTCGGGCACCAAGTAGTAGGCAGCGCCCATGAA